>DASVCP010000383.1:0-8568 GCA_036381555.1 Gammaproteobacteria bacterium | reverse complement strand
TGGCTGGGGCAGATCCGGAGACGGTTGCCGAACCGCATGGGCTTGAAATCGTCCAGCCAGGCGCGTTCCCATTGCCGGTTTTCGACTTTATCCCAGGCGAAACCGTCGATGTCCGGGAGGCTTTGGGTCAGTTGTCGCAACAATGACGCGGGGTCGTGCTGCTGCTCAAACAGTGCTTTGACGATCACCCGATCCCAGGTCGGCAACTCGCCCGGCGCCGGCTCCAGCAACGGCTGATCGCCGGCGTCGTGTAAAGAGATCGAGAGGGCGCCCAGCGATTGCAGCGTTTCTTCGACGAATGGCAGTTGTTCTCCGTTGATTTGAAAAACCACTTCATGCCAGAAACGGTCAGTTGATGCCATGGACGTGACCGTCCTGTTCATTCGTCCGACATCGATTGCTGTTGGCTCAGTTTTTTCTCAAGGTAATGAATGGAAGTGCCGCCGTTGCGGAAATTGCCGTCGCGCATCAGTTCCCGGTGCAGATCGAGATTGGTTTTGATGCCGTCGATGACGATCTCGCTCAAGGCGCCGGCCATGCGATTGATGGCTACTTCGCGGGATTCAGCGTGCACGATCAGTTTGCCGATCATGGAGTCGTAATTGGGCGGCACTTTGTAACCGGTGTAAATGTGGGAATCGACACGGACGCCCGGACCGCCGGGTGCATGATAACGGCTGATGGTGCCGGGGCAGGGCATAAAGGTTTTCGGGTCTTCCGCGTTGATGCGGCACTCGATCGAATGTCCGCGCCACTCGATATCCTTTTGCGCGAAGGACAGCGGTTCACCGGATGCGATCCGCAGCTGCTCCTTGACGATGTCGATACCTGTGACCATTTCGGTGACCGGGTGTTCGACCTGCACCCGGGTGTTCATTTCGATAAAGTAGAATTCGCCGTCCTCGTACAGGAATTCGAAAGTGCCGGCTCCGCGATAACCGATGCGTTTGCAGGCATCTGTGCAGCACGCACCGATATGCTTGCGTTCTTTTTCGGTGATGCCCGGCGCCGGTGCTTCCTCGATCACTTTCTGATGCCGGCGCTGCATGGAACAATCCCGTTCACCCAGGTGTACGACATTTCCATGCGTGTCGGCCAGTACCTGGATTTCAATATGGCGTGGATTTTCCAGAAACTTTTCCATATAGACAGCACTGTTGCCGAACGCGGCTTTGGCTTCGGCGCGCGTCATGGAGATGGCATTGGGCAGGCTGGCTTCTGTGTGTACGACTCGCATGCCGCGACCGCCGCCGCCGCCGGCAGCTTTGATAATGACCGGATAGCCGATTTCTTTGGCCAGCCGCAGGTTGCGGGCGGCGTCATCGTCCAGCGGCCCGTCCGAGCCGGGTACGCAGGGCACGCCGGCCGCTTTCATTTCGCGAATCGCCGCGACTTTGTCGCCCATGATACGTATGACTTCCGCCGTCGGGCCGATAAACGTAAAACCGCTGTTTTCCACCCGCTCGGCGAAATCGGCGTTCTCGGAAAGAAAGCCGTAGCCGGGATGAATGGCAACCGCATCGGTGACTTCAGCGGCACTGATGATGGCCGGCACATTGAGATAGCTCTCCGCCGAGGGTGGCGGGCCGATGCAAACCGATTCGTCGGCAAGACGAACGTGTTTTAAGTCCCGGTCGGCGGACGAATAAACCGCCACCGTCCTTATTCCAAGGTCACGACAGGCGCGAAGTATGCGCAAGGCGATTTCACCGCGATTGGCAATGAGAATTTTTTCTAGCATAGAACGTTATTTCGGTAGTGGGGCGTTACTCGATGATAAACAGCTTCTGGCCGTACTCGACCGGATCGCCGTTTTTGCAAAGGATGGCTTTGACTTCTCCTGCTACATCGGACTCGATTTGATTGAGAATTTTCATGGCCTCGATGATACAGAGTGTGTCGCCCACGCTGACCCGCTGGCCAACCTTCACAAAAGCAGCGGCCCCGGGTGCGGGCGCTTCGTAATACGTTCCCACCATGGGAGACTCGATCACATGGCCGCTGGGCGTTTCTTCACCGGTTTTGGCGGCAGGCTCGTCGGTGGAAAGCGCCGACGGCCCCGGGTTGGGCGGTGGAGAATGCATATGCGTGGTGAAAACCGGCGGGGGAGCCTGGGTGCTGCCGCGTGATATTCGCACCGATTCCTCGCCTTCCTTGATTTCAATTTCGGCGATGCCTGATTCTTCCAGTAACTCGATTAATTTTTTTACTTTGCGAATGTCCACGTACGTCCCCTAGACTATTTATCCAAAGATGAGTTGTGCAGGTTATTCAAGGTGTTCCAGTGCGGCTTGTAGAGCCAGTTCGTAGCCGGTTGGTCCCAGGCCAGTAATCAGGCCTTTGGCGATATCTGAAAAATAGGAGTGATGCCGGAAAGGCTCGCGGGCATGCACATTGGATAGATGGACCTCGATAAAAGGGATCGCCACGGCCAGCAACGCATCCCGCATGGCCACGCTGGTATGGGTGAACGCGGCGGGGTTGAGGATAATGAAGTTCACGCCTTCCGCCGGCGCTTTTTGAATCGCGCTGACCAGTTCGTGTTCGGCGTTGCTTTGCATTACGGTAAGCGTATGCCCCCGGCCGGCGGCTGTCCGGGTCAGTTTGGCGTCAATATCGGCCAGGCGCGTACTGCCGTAATGCTCGGGTTCGCGACTGCCGAGCAGGTTTAAATTGGGTCCGTGCAGTACGAGTAATTTGGCCATGATCAACAAAAATCGTGAAAAAAAGCCGCCAAAATCCGCTGGCTAATGAACCGCGAATTGTGCATGAAAGCGGGGAGAGTGTCCAGAAGGGGGGCAATTCGGGGTAGATCCAAGCCAAATGGCATCAGTTCGGCGCTATTTCCGCATTGCTCCGCAAAAGATCCTCAAGCAGGGTTTCCAGTTCCGCCTCGTCCAGCGCCCCGGTAGCGTGAATGGCGCGAATGATACCCCGGGCATCGACCAGGACCGTATAGGGCAGCGCCCCGGTTCGGTTGCCGTAACGGGAGTTTACATCCATGGCGTTTTCCTCGCCGTACAGCAGAGGGTAGTCGATGTTCATTTCTTCGGCGTAGTCGTTGACCATGTCGGGCAGGTCTATGGCAATACCGATAATTTCCAGACCCTGTGAGGCATAGCGTTTACGTGCGTCGATAAACACGGGAATTTCTTTGCGGCATGGCGCGCACCAGGTTGCCCAGAAATTGATCAACAGCGGGCGGCCATCCCACTCGGCGATGCTGCGGGGCCGGTTCTCAAGATCGGGCAGGGTGAATGCGGGGCGTGGTTGCCCGATGAGAGTTTCCTGGTTGTCGGATGGGCCGCTTGCGACTTCCGCCGGCGGTGAAAGGTTTAAAATCCGGCCCAGGCTGAAGCCCGCTCCCAGAGCGGCCGCGGCAAGAATGCCCAGCAATATTTTTTGAAAGCGCGTCACGAATGATTGCCGTCGGTTCCTGAATTTTTCGCAATCCAATCAAGATAATCCGCCAACCCGGCAATTACCGGAATACCGATTATTTCCGGAAGTTCATAGGGATGCTGCCTGCGTATTTCCGACTCCAGGGCGTTGTAACGCTCACGGCACGTTTTAATCAATAACAAGTGTTCTTTGCCGTGTTCGAGTGTTTCTTTCCATATATACAGAGAGGACATGGCCGGCAGAATATTGACGCAGGCAGCCAGTTTCTGGGACAGCAGCCGTTCGGCCAGTGCTTCGGCACAGACCTGGTCGGGCAGCGTGGTCATAACCAACAGAGCGTCACTCATTTTCAAAGTCTTCCGTTTGGCCTTGTAATTAGGCAATCAGCCGCCATGATAGTTAACAGCCGGCCGAAAAACCACTGTGCCAAATCCCCTGTTAGGGCAACTTGCAAACGCATGACCGCAAGGACCTTACTAAATTAAAGGCAATACACATGCTCCGATGGCTGTTCGCCGCGTTTTTGATTGTTCCGCTGATCGAGATTTATCTGTTGCTGGCCGTCGGCAGCTACCTGGGCGTATTGCCGACCGTGGCGCTAATCATATTTACCGCGGTGCTGGGCGTGGTGCTTATCCGGATTCAAGGTCTGCTGACGCTGTTCCGCATCCAGGAAAAAGTGCGCCGCGGGGAGCCTCCGGCCGGCGAATTGTTGACCGGGGCGGCCTTGCTGTTGGCCGGGGCATTACTGTTGACTCCGGGATTTTTCACCGACACGCTGGGATTCTTATTGCTGGTACCGGCCGTTCGCCGGCGGTTGTTCGCCCGCATCGTCTCCCGGCTTTTCCGGCCGCCGGGAAGCGGCCGGGGTCCGGGCGGGGGAGGCGCGGTGCTTGAAGGTCATTTCACCCGGGACGACTAGGCGCGTTCCGGGGACCCGGAGTGGATAAAAACCTCATGGGAATCAAAATCCGGGAAGATCTTCCCCGAAGAAAAAAATTCGGCTACCCGCCTTGATTTTTATAGGTCTGACACTATCATTAGCACTCATTGAAGTGGAGTGCTAACAATGCTCTCCCGTCTGATTAAACGTATTAACCCTAAGAGCAAATGGAGAGTCTGAGATGAAAATTCGTCCCTTGCATGATCGTGTGATCGTCAAGCGTATGGAGGAAGAACGCACAAGTCCGGGTGGCATAGTGATCCCGGATTCCGCCACCGAGAAACCCATCAAAGGCGAGGTCATCGCTGTCGGCAATGGCAAGCTGCTGGAAAGCGGTGAGTTGCGCCCTTTGGACGTTAAAGTGGGTGACAAGGTACTTTTCGGCAAGTACTCAGGCACAGAAGTCAAGGTGGACGGCGAAGAGTTGCTGGTGATGCGCGAAGACGATATCACCGCCGTGATCGAAGGCTGAGTTCGCCTTCCGCGGTACAAGATCTGAACAGCCAAAAAATTCTAGAGAGGAAGAGAGATTATGAGTGCGAAAGAAGTACGTTTTGCGGATAAGGCACGTGCGCGAATGGTGGCCGGGGTTAACATACTGGCCGACGCCGTGAAAGTGACCCTCGGTCCCAAGGGCCGGAATGTGGTTCTGGAGAAATCCTTCGGCGCCCCCACCGTGACCAAGGACGGCGTTTCCGTCGCCAAGGAAATCGAACTGAAAGACAAGTTCGAGAACATGGGCGCGCAGATGGTCAAAGAAGTCGCCTCGCAGACCTCGGACGTGGCCGGTGACGGCACCACCACGGCCACTGTGTTGGCCCAGTCGATTCTGAAGGAAGGTATGAAGTCGGTTGCGGCCGGTATGAACCCAATGGACCTGAAACGCGGCATCGACAAGGCGGTTATCAAGGCGGTGGAAAGCCTCAAGAGCATGTCCAAGCCCTGTTCCGACAGCAACGCCATCGCCCAGGTGGGCACCATTTCCGCCAACTCCGACACTGACATCGGCAAAATTATCGCCGACGCCATGGACAAGGTCGGCAATGAAGGCGTGATTACCGTGGAAGAGGGTTCCGGCCTGGAAAACGAACTGGATGTCGTCGAAGGGATGCAGTTCGACCGCGGTTACCTCTCACCTTACTTCATTAACAACCAGGACAGCATGAGCGCCGAATTGGATGAACCGCTGATCCTGCTCTACGACAAAAAAATATCCAATATTCGCGACATGCTTCCCGTACTGGAAGGCGTCGCCAAATCCAGCCGTCCGTTGCTGATCATCGCCGAAGACGTTGAAGGCGAAGCGCTGGCGACCCTGGTGGTCAACACCATTCGCGGTATCGTCAAGGTGGCCGCGGTCAAGGCTCCCGGCTTCGGCGACCGCCGCAAAGCCATGCTGGAAGACATCGCCGTGCTGACCGGCGGTACCGTGATCTCCGAGGAAGTCGGTCTGACCTTGGAAAAAGTCACATTGGACGACCTGGGCAGCGCCAAGAAAATCAGCGTCACCAAGGAAAACACCACCATCGTCGATGGTGCCGGCAATAAGAAGGACATCGAAGCCCGCGTCAAGCAGATCCGCGCTCAGATCGAGGAAAGCACCTCCGATTACGACAAGGAGAAAATGCAGGAGCGGGTCGCCAAACTTGCCGGCGGTGTCGCCGTGATCAAAGTGGGCGCGGCCACCGAAGTCGAAATGAAAGAGAAGAAAGCCCGCGTAGAAGACGCTTTGCACGCCACGCGTGCCGCCGTTGAAGAAGGCGTGGTGCCCGGCGGTGGTGTTGCGCTGGTACGCGCCCGTCTTGCGCTTGACGGCCTGAAAGGCGACAACCACGACCAGGATGTCGGAATCGCCATCGCCCGCCGCGCCATGGAAGAGCCGCTGCGCCAGATCGTCAGCAACGCCGGCGAGGAGGCTTCCGTTGTATTGTCCAAGGTTGTGGCCGGCAAGGACAATTACGGTTACAACGCCGCCACCGGCGAATACGGCGACATGATCAGCATGGGTATTCTGGATCCGACCAAGGTAACGCGGACGGCACTGCAGAATGCCGCCTCGATCGCCGGTCTGATGATCACGACCGAAGCCATGATTGCCGAACTGCCGAAGGAAGAGCCCGCTACGCCCGACATGGGCGGCGGCATGGGCGGCATGCCGGGCATGATGTAATGAAAATGGGTAAGTTGGTTTAAGTGTGCACAGCGTACTCGTTCGGTGAGTCTTTTCTCCCCCTCCCCCCTCACTCACCGGACGATGCGCGGCATTTAGCTGTAACTGAACTGCACATTTTCGTGCCATGAAACCCCTGCCCAAAAGGCAGGGGTTTTTTATGTTCAGGATGAACGGTATGCCGCGGTTGCAGGGACGCAAAGGAGCGGTATATGTCCATGGATGGACGGTATGCCGCGATGCAGGATGCAATGAGCGGTATATGTCCGCTAATGAAAAGAGTTTGGGTTTTATGCGAAATCCCTTCGCATAAGACTTTCTCCCACATCCATGTGGTCTGGATGGACGGTATGCAGGCGTTCGCAGTGACAGCAGCGGTCTTCAACTCAAGCGCGGTTTTTTTGGGGACGAAGGCAGAACCTTGTGCAAAACTACAAACCCCGCACAGGCGGATAGAAGCGAACCGATAATGATGCCCAGGCGTTCATCGAATAGCAGGTTTTGGCCGGTGTTTTCAAAGGCAAGCGTACCAATGAAAAGACTCATGGTAAAACCCACTCCGCAGAGTAACGAGACCCCGTAAAGATTTCCCCAGTTGATTCCCTCGGGAAGTTTCGTTATTCGCAGTCGCACCGCCAGCCAGCAAAAACCGAAAACACCCAACTGCTTTCCGAAAAAAAGCCCGGCAGCGATACCGAGAGGCACCGGATGCAGCAAATAATTCATGCCGACATCCAAAAGGGGAATACCCGCGTTTACAAATGCGAACAGCGGCAGTATGACAAATGCCACGGCAGTGTGAAGGTTGTGTTCCAAATCCATCAGTGGCGATTTTGCCGGATCGTTCATGTCGCGCATTGGAATAAACAGCGCAAGCAGAACTCCCGCCAGCGTGGCATGCACGCCGGATTTTAATACGGCTATCCACATGATGGTGCCGATCAGGACATACGGAGCGGTCTCAGTGATGTTGCGCCGGTTAAGCACATACAAAATCACCAGGCTTGAGGTGGCGATTAACAGGGCTGCCAACGACAGATTATCGGAGTAGAAAACCGCGATAATGATTATCGCTCCGACGTCATCGAAAATGGCGAGCGAAATGAGGAAGACTTTCAGGGCTGTGGGCACCCGGGTACTCAACAGGGACAGAACGCCCAGAGCGAAAGCGATGTCGGTGGCGGCGGGTATCGCCCAGCCCTGAACGGCAATCGGGTTATGCCTGTTAATAAACAAATAGATCAAGGCTGGAACCAGCATGCCGCCTAATGCCCCGATGGCGGGGAAGATCACCTTTTGCCTGTCGGAGAGTTCGCCTTCGAGAAATTCCCGCTTGAGTTCCAGACCGACCAAAAAGAAAAAAATCGCCATTAAGCCGTCGTTGACCCAAAGGAGCAGCGGCTTGGCGATTTGCAAAGGCCCGGTCCTGATTTCAACCGGCATCTCGATGAGAAGCGCGTAATACATGGACAACGGCGAATTGGCGAGAATCATGGCGACAATCGCCGCCCCAATCAGGGTGATACCGCTTGCCGATTCAAGTTTTATGAAGTCTTTGATGGTATCGAGCATATTTTGTCGTTCCTTGTTAACCGGATACGGCGGTGTTAATGTCGCTTTGTGAAGCTTAGCCATATGTGCTTCTTTTATCCATGATTTTGGGCGAAGTACTTACGGTGTTATTCGGGTTTTGCCGGGAAATCCTAAATGAGGGAAGGTTGGTTGCAAAAACAACTGTGGGCGGCGAATTTGAAGGAAGGCCTCATGGTTTTTCCCGGGGGCGATAAGTCGTGATTGCTTTTATGGTTTTCAGCAGGGAAACGCACGGACTCGTGATTGTCGCAGCGACTTTGTCGCCGTTTAAGTTTTCACTCAAAGGCGCAAAGAAAAAATCAAGTGTCAGGCACATCTTGTTGCGGCTTCGGAAGTTGCAGCTGTTTGACCATTTTGCGTCTTCGCGCCTTGGCGTGAAGTCATGGTTTTGAAGTTTCTCTCGATTTTTCTCTTACGGAGCACTCCGTGACTTATCGTTTGCTCGCCGACCTGGTGGTTG
>DASVCP010000382.1:0-4503 GCA_036381555.1 Gammaproteobacteria bacterium | reverse complement strand
CGTGGCCGGCAAGGGCGCCAAGCAGATCGGTTTTGACGAAGTGGATATCGAGACCGCGACCCGCTATGCGGCCGAGGATGCGGACATAACCCTGCAGTTGCACCAGGTGCTGTGGCCGCGGCTGAAACGCGAACCGAAGCTTGCCGGAGTCTATTCTGAGATTGAGCTGCCGTTGATCAAGGTGCTGTCTTGCATGGAGTGCAACGGCGTGCTGGTTGATGCCAAAATGCTCAAGGATCTGAGTCGGCGGTTCGGCAAACAGATGCGGGAAATCGAAAAGCAGGCCCATGACGTAGCCGGCGGTCCGTTCAATCTCGGCTCGCCGCGGCAAATCCAGGAGATTTTGTTCGATCGGCTGCAATTGCCCGTGGTCCGCAAAACCCCCAAGGGGCAGCCGTCCACCGCCGAGGATGTGTTGCAGGAGTTGGCCGATCGGGGGCACGAACTGCCGCAGTTGATCGTGCGGCACCGCGCGTTAAGCAAGCTGAAGTCGACTTACACCGACCGGCTGCCGGAGAACATCGACAAGGACACCGGCCGGGTGCACACATCCTACCATCAGGCGGTGGCGTCCACTGGCCGCTTATCGTCGGCGGACCCCAATTTACAAAATATCCCTATCCGCCACGAAGAAGGGCGGCAAATACGCAAGGCCTTTATTGCGCCCAAGGGCAGGAAACTGATCGCCGCCGATTATTCGCAGATCGAGCTGCGGATCATGGCGCATTTGTCTCAGGATCGCGGCCTGTTGAAAGCCTTCGAAACCGGCATCGATATACACCGGGCTACGGCCGCCGAAGTGTTCGGATTGGCGCCGGAAGAGGTCAGCGCCGAGCGGCGGCGGGCGGCAAAAGCCATCAATTTCGGATTGATATACGGAATGTCCGCGTTCGGTCTGGGCAAGCAGTTGAGCATCGGCCGCAGCGAGGCCCAGGCTTACGTGGATTTGTATTTTGAGCGATACCCGGGAGTAAAGCGTTACATGGATACCACTCGCGCTCAGGCACATGAAAAAAGTTACGTCGAAACGGTTTTCGGCCGGCGCTTGTACCTGCCCGAAATCAATTCGCGCAACGGGCAACGCCGTCAATATGCCGAACGAACCGCGATCAATGCGCCGATGCAGGGGACAGCCGCCGATATCATCAAGCGGGCGATGATTTCGCTCGACAACTGGCTTTGTCGTGCACATCCGGACGTGCTGCTGATTATGCAGGTGCACGACGAGTTGGTGTTTGAAGTGCCGGAGGCGTTGGTAGAGACGGTCAAGAAGGGCGTTGAACAACGTATGGTGGAAGCTGCAGCGCTGTCGGTGCCGCTGGTGGTGGATATCGGCGTCGGCGACAACTGGGACGAAGCGCATTAAACACTAAACCTAAAGTGCGGACCGGATCACAATTTTTGACTAAGCAGAAAAGAAAAAGCCCCGGTAGAAGAAGGGGGGTTACCGGGGCTAAAGACCCGGCATAAGGGGGCCGGGCCAATGTGTCCGCCCAGGGAGTTCGGCGGACTGGTGCCGGGCTAAAGCACCAGTCATCTATGACGACAAGGTCCACGGAAAGTTCAGAAAATTCAATAAGAATTTTGCTGCAGCCCCGCAATCCTTGCGACATAAGATGACGGGGGAATTATAACGAAATTCGAAAGCAGATTGCCAAGGATTTTGCCGGGTTTTCCGTGAGTGGGTGATAAGCCCCTCGGGTATTAAGGTTTTTCAGGTAGCCGGCGGGAAAATACTTCTGCATTTTAAAGCATAGGGACTATTGTCGTCTGTAATAAAATATAGATGCAGGCCAAGGTTCTAACACTTGCCGGACTCGGCGCAACACATATTGGAACACCTTGCATTTATTGCCGGCCGATGCGGCATGTTAAAAATTACATTCAGAGTTTTAACGCGTCGAAACCGGCCGGCGATTAAAGCCAAACCACTCATCCAGAACGGAGTGCGCGTCTTCGACCCCCGTGTGTTTAAGCGCGGAAAAAATTTGCAGGGAAGCTTCCACTTGCGCCTGTTCCAACTGCCGATGGGTTTCGCGCAGGGCTTTCAGTGCCATGCTGCGTGAAAGCTTGTCCGACTTGGTAAGCAGCACATGAAGCCGGGTGCCTGCGTTCCTGCACCATTCGATCATCCGCCAATCCAACGGTTGCAGCGCGTGACGGATATCCATAATAAGGAAAAGTCCGAGCAGCGATTTCCTCGTTAGAAGGTACTGACTCAGGGTGTGTTGCCAGTGACGCCGTGTCGCTTCCGGAACTTTGGCATAGCCATACCCCGGCAGGTCCACAAGAAAGCGGTGGTCATCGACCTGAAAGAAATTGATGAGCTGGGTGCGGCCGGGTGTCCGGCTGACTTTCGCCAGCGCCTTGCTTTGGGCAATGGTATTGAGAGCACTCGACTTGCCCGCGTTTGAGCGTCCGGCAAAGGCGACTTCGATTCCTTCATCCGGAGGAAGCTGAGACAGCTTATGCGCGCTACATAAGAAACGGCTGTGGGCGTAAATCGAATTCAAATTGCTCATCTGTTTTTCGAGCTTGCCTTCGGGTTGCACGGACCAGGCCATTTACCCTGGCATAACGGCTGGTATACAATTCAGACCTTTGTTCAGGCGGCGCCACTTTTCGACTATGGGCGAACTTTAGCGACTCCAGGCGCCAATCTAAAGAGGTTTTTACGCGTGATGAGATTCTTTGAAGGAAAATCGGCCCTGCTCTTGTTGGCATGTGTGCCGGGATTGGCATTGGCGCAACCGGCCGGTAATCCGGAAGCCGGCGAACAGAAGGCGATGGTATGCGTGGCGTGCCATGGCCCGGCCGGCAACAGCGTGAATCCCATTTGGCCCAAAATTGCCGGTCAGGCTCCACGCTATTTCGTTGAGCAGTTAAAAGCGTTCAAGCTGGGCACGGAGGGTCCGCGGCGGTCCCCGAACGCCGCTTTGATGTACCCAATGGCTGCCAATCTTAACGAACAGGACATGGCGGATCTGGCTGCTTATTTTTCCCGCCAGGAAATGACCCCGGGCGTGGCCGACGACAAGTTGGCGATGCATGGGCAGGCAATATATCGGGGTGGCAACAGTGATACCGGGCTCCCGGCATGCAGCGGTTGCCATGGACCGGCCGGCGAAGGCAACCCGGCCGCCGCATACCCTGATCTGTCCGGTCAGCATGCTCAATATATTTACGACCAGCTGCAGGCTTTTCGCAGTGGCGAACGTGACGGCGATCCGAATGCAATGATGCAGAATGTTGCAAAACTGATGTCCGACGAAGAAATGCGCGCCGTTGCCGAATATGCGCAAGGATTATACCGGGATTAACCGCCGTTCCTGCCGGGCATAACCTCGACGCCAGTATCCTGAATGCCGGAAAGGCTTGCTATAATCCGGCCCTTTGAAACGAATAAGGCCGGATGCGGTCTTAAAAAGCACTCGGAAACGACTGACAGGGGTAATAACATGCGCCAGATTTTGTTCGGAATCGCGACTTTTCTTTGCCTGGCGACCAGTGCCTGGGCGCTCGACCCGCCTGCATCGGGAAAATATGCGGAAGGAGTCCATTATAACCGTCTTGCGAGTCCCCAGCCCGGCGGCGGCGAGGAGATCGAGGTGATCGAATTCTTTTGGTATGGTTGCCCACACTGTGCCGATTTTGACCCTTTTATACAAAGCTGGAAGAAGTCGAAACCGGAGGGCGTCAAATTTACCCTGGTACCGGCGGTTTTCATGCCTGAATGGGAAGTTGGCGCCAAGGCTTTCTATGCGTTGCAAATGCTGGACGCCCTGGAGGTGCACTCCAGAGTCTTTGACCAGATTCATAAGGAACGTAAACCTCACCAGACGGCGGAGCACTATGCTGAAATTGTCGCCGGGCTCGGGGTCGATAAGCAGAAGTTCCTGGATGCGTTGAAGTCTTTCGTTGTTGATGCAAAAGTCAGGCGGGCAAGGCAAATGATTCGCGATTACCGGATTATGGGCGTTCCGACACTGGCGGTTAATGGCAAGTACACCACCAGCGCCAGCATGGCCGGCGGGAATCAGGCTATGTTGCGCGTTTTGGATCACCTGGTAGCACTGGAAAAAGCCTCCTGAGGCCCCCCCGCAAAGCATCATCACCACGTTATGCGCCCGTAGCTCAGCTGGATAGAGCGTTGGCCTCCGGAGCCAAAGGTCGGACGTTCGAATCGTCTCGGGCGCGCCAAATACAAAAACCCCCGCCTTACGCGGGGGTTTTTGTATTTGATGATTTGATTACGATTCGAATGTCCGACCTGATTAATGAAGGTCGTTCGACCGCACCGCCGGGAGCGGTGCGGAACAGCGAAGCCAGGCATTGCCTGGCGTAGCTGGCCCGAAGGGCGGATGGCAGGGAAAGCCATCCGTAATCTCTCGGGCGCGCCAAATACAAAAACCCCCGCCTTACGCGGGGGTTTTTGTATTTGATGATTTGATTACGATTCGAACGTCCACAACCGCCAGAGATGCGAGAAATGCACGGGTTGGC
>DASVCP010000381.1:0-2889 GCA_036381555.1 Gammaproteobacteria bacterium | reverse complement strand
GCTTCGATAGTCAACCGCCATTATTCAACACTCATGCAGCGTCATTGTTAAAAACCCGGCAGGAAATCCTGCTGAAAGCGTTTGATCGTCAGGCTGAATTCGATCTTGCGCGCGGCGCCGTTGTCGAAAAATTCGCTCTTGGTCTCGCTGACGTTTTCGATAATCCATCGGCCGTAAATCATGCCGTTACCGGCGATCAGCGGCAGCGCGATGCCGATCCCGGCCGACAGGCGCATGATGATCAACTGCAACGGCCCGCCGTTGAAGTGCGGATAGATGGTGCCGCTGAGCGTGATGCTGTCCTCGCCGGGGCCGATATACTGGCGCGTCGGCCCGCCGAGTCCCAGGTATTTCAAAATGGGATGCCCCAGCGGGCTTTGTGTCGCCCAGGTATATTGCGTATTGCGTTGCAATTGCTGGTAAGAGGCCTGATCGATGGCGAATCGAACCGGCCCCAGCAACATCATGAACGGCAGTTTCATATCGGGCTTACCATGCTCAACGCGGAAAGCGTTTTGTTACGCCGCCGGCGTAACAAGATCGTGGGTGCCGATTTCGCGGAAATAAATCTCGTTACCCGCGCCACGCATGTCGATTTCCACCTTCAGCCACCGGTCATCCTTGCCGATCAAACCGGCCGGTACGCGCGCCGCAATGTAGCGGTTGTAGATTTTGCTGTTCCAGTGCCTGGCAAAAGGGTTGTCGTAAGTGGCGATAAACCGTTCGATTTCCTTGCCGTTGACTTTGATACCGTTATGCATGCAGCCGTTCCAGTTGTTATTGTGTTCGACAAGGTAGAGTAATTTATCATTTCCGTTTGAAACCACCGGTACGACCAGGGCCGTTTCCTTGCCTTTCAGGATCTGCGCCAGCACATCGTTATTCCATTTGTGAGAGTTCCAACCCACATCGCTGCCGCCGTTCAATTGCCAGTGATAGGCAACGGCCGAGTGCGCCGCGTGCCCCCACGGATTCCTGCTGAAGGCGACACCGGATAACCAGAAGTGGTTGGTGGTTTTCGGCTTGACGACCAGCGCGACCGGTCCGGAACGGGGAACCGGAATCGGCAGCCACTGATGCGCCAGGACGGTATCGTCGCCGCCGATAAACTGGCCATCGGCCAGGGACCCGTCGGGACAATAGCAATTGCCCGCGCGGTATCCGCCCGCCCACAGTCCCAGGTCTTCTTTCTTGCCGTCGGGGTAATAAACCTTCGCCACCGACCAACGGTCGCCCAATACCCGCACCCAAACGGTATTGTAGCCATCGGGTACGACGATCTGGGCGCCGTTACCGTCCGCTTCATTATCGGCGCCGAACTTGATAAGGGGTTTGCCGTTCCACGGTTTTTTGGGGTTCCAGCTTTGATCGTCGTAGGTGGGATTGCCCATCTTGCCGATGGCGCCTTTCTTCACCGCATCGAAAATATTGTCATAAATCAATGCGTCAACCGGGTACATGCGATGATGGTTCGGATTGAACGCGCCGCCCGCGTCGATCGCCCTGGCGGTAATCTTGCCCGCCACCTGCAAGTCGCCGTTGGGCTGAACAACCACCGACGCGGTTTCCTGGCCCTTGGTGGCGCCGGCGGACAGCACGATCTTACCGTACTCGCGCAACTCCATCGTGTTCTCGCTGCGACGAAACAGCAGCCGATGATTGTTGTCCAGGCTTCTGATCTGCCCGTTATCGGCAAAGAAGATTTCCTCGTTCTTGGTAATGCGAACATTGCCTTCAATGTCGAGCTTCGCCTTGGGATCGGCCGTGCCAAGACCCACCGCACCGTCGGCGCCGCGCACGAACAGCTCCTTGCCTGAGCGGCCGACCAGCACGTTGGATTTTTCGCCGGAATCGCGGTTGATAAACAAGTGCTTGCCGTCGGTCATTGTCTGGAAATTCCAGCCTTGTCCCCAGGCGCGCGACTCCAACTGTCCGCCGCCGGGTTGGGCAAAGAACACGTCATTGAAATCGTCCTTGGACAGACCGACCACCAGCTTGAAGTTACCGGCTTCCTTCGCGCCGACACTCAGCGCGTTACCGACGACCAGGTTATCGGTATCGACTTTGCCGCCGCCTTCTGAGGGTTTAAAACCGGCCAGCGCCGCTTTCAACGTCGCCGGTGTCACGGCCTTGTCGGCCGACTCGCCGGCCACCGTTTCATCCTTGTTGGCGAGTTTTACCATGCCGGGTGCGGTTTCCGTCGCCTGCGGCAGTTGCAGGTAGGAGTCCTTGTCGAATTTCAGTTCGCCTTCGACGATGTCGGGCAACACCAGATCGAACGCCAGCAACAACTCGGTCGCCGGATCTTTCGCCAGCAGCGGCTTGTCGCCCGGTTCGGTGGCGTAGATGGCGAACAGAATCGCCTCGCCCGTGTCGCGACCGTCCTTGCCGATACCCTGCAGAAAAAAACCGATTTCATGAATGTTATATTCCTTGGCGTCCTTGTTCTCCGGGTTGCCGACCACCGCGGTGATATGCAGACGGGCATGGTCCTGGATCACCACGCCTGCGACATCGACACGCTGGATTTCGTTTTTCAGACCTTCGGCGCCGGTATCCGGCGCGTAACCGCCGCCACCGCCGTCACCCAGCGCCACCTGGCTGAAGCGGTAATTCTCAGCCTTGGAAAAACCCGCCATCAGCGCTTCGCGTCCGGCATTGGTGATTATCGGTATCAATTGATTAGCCATGTTTGTTTCCTCCTGAAGATTAATTGGTCGGCGCGTCGTCAGCCGCCGGCGTTGAGTTGTCCGGCGTTGTATCGTTTGTTGCGCCACTGTCACTGCTGTCTGCGATAACCGGGGTGACGGTCAACCCGGCAAAATGCATTGCGCGTACTCCGCTTTGCAGCGGCAGCGTCCGCCGCAGTTGTAAAACCGGCAGCGGCGA
>DASVCP010000380.1:0-2601 GCA_036381555.1 Gammaproteobacteria bacterium | reverse complement strand
GGCATCTAGGGATTTGCGGACCTGCTTCGCCGCGGCTTCCGTCATGGTGATACTCATAGCCGTTTGCGCCCCAATATTAACGAATCGCATAACCAGTCATGGGTGAATTATTTTTCAACCCTTGTCCGCTTGTTTTTGAAGTCGGCGATCGCGGCGGAAATGGCGTCTTCCGCCAGTACCGAGCAGTGGATTTTCACCGGCGGCAACGCCAACTCCTCGGCGATGTCACGATTCTTGATTTGCGCCGCTTCTTCCAGGGTCTTGCCCTTGACCCACTCGGTTACCAGCGAACTTGAGGCAATTGCCGAACCGCAGCCGTAGGTTTTAAAACGTGCGTCCTCGATGACGCCGTCTTTGTTGACCTTGATCTGCAGTTTCATGACATCGCCGCAGGCCGGCGCGCCCACCATGCCGGTACCGACGTCATCATCGTTCGGATCCAACGAACCGACATTACGCGGGTTTTCGTAATGATCGATTACCTTATCGCTGTAAGCCATTGTTAAACTCCTACTCTCATTCTTAATGTTTTAATGCGTTACCCACTGCACCGACTTCAAGTCGATGCCCTGCTGGTACATTTCCCACAAGGGCGACAGTTCCCTTAACTTATCGACTGCGGCGCGTATCTTGGCGACGGCAAAATCGATTTCCTCGACCGTGTTGTACTTGCCGATGGTAAAACGAATCGAGCTGTGCGCCAGTTCATCTTCACGGCCCAGCGCGCGCAATACGTAACTCGGCTCCAGGCTGGCGCTGGTGCAGGCGGAGCCGGAAGACACCGCCAGATCCTTTAACGCCATGATCAGGCTCTCGCCTTCCACGTAGGCAAAGCTGACATTCAGGTTGCCGGCGACGCGCTTCTCCAGGTCGCCGTTAAGATAAACAGCTTCGATATCCTTGATGCCGCTCCACAACCGGTCGCGCAGCATCCGGATTCGCTCATTATTCTGCACCATTTCCTCCCGGGCAATGCGAAACGCCTCGCCCATGCCGACGATCTGGTGCGTCGGCAACGTGCCCGAACGCAAGCCACGTTCATGACCGCCGCCGTGCATTTGCGGCTCAAGACGAATACGCGGTTTGCGCCGCACGTATAAGGCGCCGATGCCTTTGGGACCGTAAACCTTATGCGACGAAAACGACATCAAGTCCACCGGCAGCTTCTCGAGGTCGATTTCAACCTTGCCGGGACTCTGCGCGGCATCCACATGAAATATCACGCCTCTCTCACGACAAATGCGTCCGATCGCGTCGATGTCCTGAATTACGCCGATTTCGTTGTTAACGTGCATCACCGAGGCCAGCAAGGTGTCGTCGCGTAGCGCCGACTTGAACTTCTCAAGATCCAGCAGGCCGTTGGGCTCCGGTTCCAGATAGGTCACTTCGTAACCTTCACGCTCGAGCTGGCGCATGGTGTCGAGTACGGCTTTATGCTCGGTTTTCACAGTGACCAGGTGACTGCCTTTCTTTTTATAGAAATGAGCTGTGCCCCTGATGGCCAGGTTGTCCGATTCGGTCGCGCCGCTGGTCCAGATAATTTCGCGGGGGTCGGCGTTGACCAACGCCGCCACATGACCTCGGGCATCTTCAACCAGTCTCTCGGCCTCCCAGCCCAATGCATGCGAACGGGAAGCGGGATTGCCGAAAGTGCCGCCGCGAGTCAAGCATTGCGCCATCTTCTCCGCCACCCGCTCGTCCACCGGCGTGGTCGCCGAATAATCCAGGTAGATCGGTAACTTCAGTTCGCTCATGTTTTTCCCGCTCTTCTCTCTTGGTTTTGGTTATCAGACATTCGCCACTCTGACACTGGAACTCCTGAACGTTGCCACGATCGAGCCAAGCGTGGAGACAAAACGGTCGACCTCGTCTTCGGTACTGTCCTTTCCGAAACTGACACGAATTGCCGTTAGCGCCAGTTCATTATCCACTTGCATGGCCAGCAGCACATGGCTCGCTTCGTGGGCATCGCTGTGGCAGGCCGAACCGCTGGAAACCGCAAAACCCTGCCGGTCCAACTGCAACAGCAACGTTTCACCATGACAACCCCGCACACCGAATTGCACCGTGTTGGGTAATCGTTCCGCGCCTTCGGCAAAAATGCATATTTCGGGAACAGCGCGTAACGCGGCTTCAAGACGGTTCCGCAACGAACGCATGTGCGCCGTGCGTTGCGCCAGTTCCGCGCGCGCCAATTCCGCCGCGGCGCCGAAACCCACGATAGCGGCCACATTCGGCGTACCCGCCCGTAAGCCGTTTTCATGTCCGCCGCCCAGTTGCACCGGTTGCAACGCAACCGATTTGTCGACTATCAACGCGCCGGCGCCCAGCGGGCCGTAAAGCTTGTGGGACGACAATGTCATCAACTGCGCGCCGGTGGCGCCGAAATCGACCGGCATTTTACCGGCAGCCTGCGAGGCGTCGGTATGCAAAACAGCATCGCTGTGCCGCACACGCCCGGCCACCCGGGCAACCGGCTGGATTGCACCGGTTTCATTATTGGCCAGCATGACGGAAACCAACACTGTATTTTTTTGCAGGATATTATCAAGTGCGGCGCAATCCAGCACGCCTTGCGTGGTAACCGGGATTCTATCCACC
>DASVCP010000379.1:0-3787 GCA_036381555.1 Gammaproteobacteria bacterium | reverse complement strand
AAGTCCACCGTGGCCAGGGCCGAACCGTTCACCTGCACGTTGCCCGGCCGGCTGCTCGAGGCATTGGCATAGCGCCATTCCAGCAAGTAGTTGCCGCCGAAGGGCACGTTGACACTCCAGTCGACACCGGCGCCGCCGGTGTTGTCGGTATTGGCGAAGCCGCTGCCGGTAAAGCCGCCGTTGTTGCTGTCGACCGTGCCGTCCACGCCGCAAAAGCCCGTTGTATTTTCCTGAATTGTGATTTGCGTACCGCCCGACGAGCTGCTCGAACTGGAGGAGGAGCTACTGGAGCTTGAAGAGCTGCTGCTCGAGGACGAGCTGCTGGAACTGGACGAGCTGCTGCTCGACGAAGACGAGCTGGAACTGGATGTGGTACTGGACGAACCACCGTCGCCGCTGCAAATTGTCGGCACCTGAAAGCTGCCATCATGACCGCCCTGGAAGCCGAAGCTGGTGCTCTGACCGACGCCCAGGTTGCCGTTCCAGCCGCAGCAGTTGCTGAACGAGGGGGTAGAGGTGCTCTGTCCCGTGGCGATCACGTTCCAACTGCTGGTAATGTTGGCCGGTTCGCTGAAACCCATCTGGATCGTCCAGTCGCTGATGGGGCCGGGGCCGGTATTAGTGACTGTCACATCCAGCTGATAGCCGGAACCCCAAACGTTGGAGTTGGTGACGGAGCAGGTGGTGGCGCCGTATGCACTCGTGCTGCACGCAGCCAGGATGAATCCCACGCCTAATAAAACTCGTTTGCCCGACATTTTCCCCTCCTAAATTAAAGACCGCTCAAGATAAGCTCATCGCATATTCTTATTCATTTTTAAACCAGAGTTCCACTATTGAAACACAGTTCCGGTGTTAGAGCTATTTCAGAAGCCGATTCAGTAAAACCGCGTGTACGTAGTTTCACCAAGAATAGTTCTAAAATAAAACGGCGGTTTACTTTAACGGTTCACGTCGCTACGCTTCGCAAACCTGTTTTCGTTCAGATCAAAGTTATTCATTCTGTTCAGGTACTGAAAATGAGCGGATCGCTCAATCAAACTCCCACACGATTGATTGAAACCCAATGGGACCGGCTCGTTGATTTTGTAAATACCGCCACCATTGGACTGCACTGGATTGGACTTGACGGTACTCTCCTTTGGGCAAATCCCGCTGATTACGAACCGCTTGGATATACGGCGGCGGAATACATAGGCCGCAACATTGCAGACTTTCATGCCGATTCCGCCGTCCCAAAAGACATGTTGGCCCGACTAAAACGTGCGGAGCGCCTGAAAGAATATTCTGCCAGACTGCGTTGTAAAGACGGCTCAATCCGCGAAGTACGAATCACCTGCAGCCCAATGCTGGAAAGTGACGGCAACATCGCCAACGCCTACTGCTTCACACGAGATGTTTCCGGAGAAATTGCAGCCGAAGAACGGCTCCGCCTGCTTGGAGAGGCGAGCAATCTCCTTTCGTCATCGCTCGATCTCGAAGTAACCCTTGCCTCGTTGGTTAAGTTATGCGTGCCACGCCTGGCGGATTGGTGCGCGGTGGAGATTCTCGGCGAGGACGGCGGCCCGCAACAGTTGGCAGTCGCCCACGTAGACCCGGATAAAGTCAAATTGGCACGGGAACTTCGGCGGCGATTCCCCCCGGATCCGGATGCCGCCAGAGGAGTGGCTCATGTTCTTCGCACCGGCGAGGCGGAGTACCTTGAGGAAATTCCTCACGGGTTGCTTAAAGACGTCGCCAGAAGTCCGGAACATGAGGAAATCCTCCGCTCACTGGGACTCAGCTCCTACATCATCGTACCCATCGCACTTCTCAACCGGGTTCTCGGCGCGCTCACGCTGGTGAGCGCCGAATCCAGACGACGTTACAGTCAGCGAGATGTCGAAATGGCACAAGAACTCGCCGCAAGGGCAGCGCAGGCCATCGAACATGCCCGCCTCTACCGTGAAGCCAACCAGGCCCGCCAAGACGCTGAAGATGCCGCTAGACGCCTCGGGCTCCTGTCCAGCCTGAGTGAAGTGATCCCACCGACTTTGGAGCCCGATGAAGCTCTGAGGCGGCTGGCCGGCTTCGTCGTATCAAAACTGGCCGACTATTGCATCGCTTACACGCTTGAAGATGACAGCACGATTCGCCGCGTCGCCCTGGCCCACGCCGACTCAAGCCAACAGCGGCTGGTCGAAGATCTGGTGCGTGCGGGACCACCGAGCCTCACCGATCCTTATGGAGCGGGTGCGGTCTTACGAACCGGCGAACCGATTCTGGCGACCGAAATACCCGGCGAGTTCCTGCAACGGGCCGCACAAAACGCCGAACACCTGCGGGTGCTCCAGCAACTCGCGCCAAGATCGAGCCTCATCGTGCCCCTGAAGACCCGAAACCGCACCCTGGGAGCGCTTGCCCTGGCCACCACCGACGGTTCAGGCCGAAGATATCACACGGACGATTTGGCCCTGGCACAAGCTCTTGCAGGTCGTGCCGCTTTGCTGGTCGACAACGCCCGCCTGTTCCATACCGCTCAACAAATGACGCACGCCCGGGATCAAGTACTGTCGATCGTATCCCACGATCTCCGCAGCCCTCTAAATACGATAGTCACCGCTTGTGACCTCCTGGAACTCGACCTTCCCGAAGACCGAGCCGCCAGAACCCGAGCCGGGATCCGCCGCGCAACCCGGCAAATGAATCGCTTGCTCGGCGATTTACTCGATGTGGCCCAAATTGAGGAAGGCCGTCTCACTCTCCATCGCGAACCTGTTGATATAACCTTACTGCTCGACGAAGTGATTTCCCTGCATGACCCCGTAGCCGACTACCATGGAATTCGGTTGGAAAAGGATTTGTCCGACGGCAATTTCGAGCTTAATTGTGATCGCAACCGCCTTTGCCAGGCCCTTTCCAACCTGGTTGATAACGCACTGAAGTTTACGCCGGAGGGAGGGAGCATCAGACTTGCCGCCAAACTGCGTACAGACAGTGTTTGCATCAGTGTCTCGGACAGCGGTCCCGGCATACCCGACCATCAACTGCCGCATCTGTTTGAGCGTTTCTGGCGCTCTGGCGGCACGAAAAAACCGGGAGTGGGTCTGGGCCTGGCCATCACCAAAGGTATCGTGGAAGCGCATGGCGGCAGCATTAAAGCCGCCAACGGACCTGTCAACGGCGCCCAATTTACGCTGCATTTACCCAAGCCCGGCATACCGCCGGCATCATAAAAGTGTTCGAGCCTAAGACAGCTACAGACAAGACAAGTTAAACGGGAGGAGGTTCTTGTTTCTGAGAGGTAGTGTTCAACTTAATCAGTCACTTAGGTAGTGTTCAATTTATACCGTAGTTGAATAATCAATCACTTACGCATAGCTGTGCGGGACAATTAGCACAATTTCAGCACGCGCTAGAAGACCATTTCTCAAATCACCCAAACTCAACGACGACGTTGATTAAGGTCACCTTTCGCCACGCTTGAAGTCAACCCATCGAAACGGGAATGAATAGGGATCATCCTTGGGAACATCGATAAAAACATAATAATCATTCAAGATACACGTCACCTTGTGTTCCTTATCAGGATCGCTCAAACCAAAACTATCTACCGCTTTTAAATATTCCATATCTTGAAATGAGCACTTAGGTCTAAATAAAACAGCATCCCCAACTTGAAGTTGGCATCGCTCAACTTGATCTAGTGGCAAAACGTCGAACTCGGATATTTTGTCAAAATTCGTATTGCCTTGGATGATTTTATAGAAATTGATTTCCTTATTTCCAGCAAATGCCGCAACGCTTC
>DASVCP010000378.1:0-12010 GCA_036381555.1 Gammaproteobacteria bacterium | reverse complement strand
GAGCCGGTGAACGTCAGTCAGGCCATGAGCGCCTTCGGCCTGGAGGTTGTGTTGCGCGGTTTGTTCAGCGACGACATGGACCGGCTGATCGACGAGCACGGCGGGAACCCTTTTTCCATCTTTACCGACGACAGCGCCCGTGATCTTAACCTGGCGGTAAAGTTTCGGGCGTTGATCAAGTTGATTCAGGGTGTCATCGACCGCCGGCGGGAACGGCAAGCCGGCACTGTGGACATGCTGGCCGCGTTGATGGCGTCCCGTGACTTGCAGGGCCGACCGATGAGCGACAAGGCGTTGATCGACGAATTAATGACCCTGATCGTCGCCGGCCACGAGACCAGCGCGGTTAACCTGACATGGATGTGGCACCTGTTGGGGCATTACCCGGCCGTGGAAGCGCTGCTGCACGCGGAAGTGGATAATTTGCCTTATGCGCAGTCTCCCGGCTTTTCCGATTTGCCGGGGCTTGAATATGCCAAACAGATAATGTTCGAGACCATGAGGCTGTACCCGCCGGTATGGCTGTTTTCCCGAAAAGCCCTGCAGGAGGACTGGGTGCCGGGCGGGCACATCCCCGCCGGTTCCGATATTTTCATTTCTCCGTATTTTCTGCATCGGCGGGACGATTTCTGGCCCGATCCGGAACGTTTCGAGCCGCAACGTTTTACCGAAGCCGAGACGGAACATCGGCACCGCACCGCCTATATCCCATTTTCTGCGGGGCCGCGCAAGTGCATCGGCGACGTTTTTTCTACCGTGGAAATGCAAATCCATTTCGGTACCATTGCCCGCAAGTTGCGCTTGCGTCCGGCGCCCGAACAGAAAATCGAACTGGAACCCGCGATCAACCTGCGCAGCAAACACCATATCATCATGATTCCCGAACTCCGTTAATAAATGATAAGGATCGTTCAGCACCAATGCCGGATATAAACAGCTATCCAACCCTGCCCGCCGCGTTAAAAGCCAATTTGCGCGACGACCTGAGTGTGACCTTTATCGAGGGCACGAACAACGAAAGCAGCATTACTTACCGCCAGCTCCATGAGCGCGCACTGGAGCTGCTCGGTTATTTTCAATCGCAAGGCCTGCGGCCGGGCGATGAATTGATTTTCTTTTTAAAGAATAACGCGGTTTTTATCGAGGCGTTCTGGGCCTGCCTGCTGGGCGGTATCGTGCCGGTGCCGGTAGCCGTCGGTATCAGCGACGAGCACCGTTCAAAGTTGATGCGCATTTTTCGGCGTTTGGAAAAGCCGCATCTGTTGATCGACCGCAAGGCGGCGGAACTCCTGCAAAATTATGCGTCAAGTCAAAAACAAGAGGCGGCGTATGCGGAAATAGCCGCCAGAATGCTGCTCGCGGAAGATATGCTAAGCGCGGATTTGACGGGGCGCCGAGGCGACGAGCACCATCCCGGACCGAACGATCTGGCGTTCATTCAGTTTTCGTCGGGGTCGACACGCGATCCAAAGGGCGTTCGCCTGACCCATGCAAACCTGATCACCAATGTCGTGGATCTCGGCAACCGTTCCGGGTACACGCCCGACGATATCAGCCTCAGCTGGATGCCGCTCACCCACGACCTGGGTCTGATCGGGTTTCACCTGAACATGGTCGTGTTCGGCATGAATCAGAACATCATGGCGACTGACGTGTTCAGCCGGAGGCCGCTGTTGTGGATGCAGAAGGTCAGCGAAAAGCGGGCCAGCATATTGAGCACACCCAACTTCGGCTTGAAACACTATTTGAAAATGTATGAAAGCCGTAACGACCATCAGCTCGATCTGTCCTGCGTTCGCATCATTCTTACCGGGGCCGAGCCGATTTCCGTCGGACTTTGCCATCAGTTCCTGGAGACCATGGCCCGGCACGGTTTGAATCGATCGGCGATTTTCACGGCGTATGGACTGGCTGAGGCGTCGCTGGCCGCCAGTGTGCCGATTCCAGGCAAGGAGTTCGAGCATGTTATCGTCGATCGCAACAGCCTCGGTCCCGGTGAAACGGTGCGCTACATGCGGGAAGACGAGCCGGGTGCGGTGAAGTTCGCCGTCGAAGGCCCGCCCGTCGACCACTGCGGTGTACGCATCGGCGATGCCGACGGCAACGAATACGGTGCCGATACCGTCGGCGAAATCCAGCTAAAAGGGCCGAACGTGACTGCCGGTTATTACAACGACCCGGAGTCCAACCGGGAGCTTTTTACACCTGACGGCTGGCTGCGGACCGGCGATCTCGGACTGATGCACAAAGGGCAACTGGTGATTACCGGCAGACTGAAAGACATTATTTTTGTCAACGGGCAGAATTATTATCCGCATGATCTGGAAGCCATCGCGCTGGCCCCGGGCAAGCTTGAGCTCGGCAAGGTAGTGGCCCTGGGTGTTCGAAACAACGACTCCGATCATGATGACATCCTGGTGTGCGTGTTGTTTCGCGGCGACCTGAAAGACTTTCTGCCGATCGCCCGGGAAGTGAAACTGGTGCTTAACGAACAGGCCGGGCTCGATGTCACGCATGTGCTGCCGGTGCAGCGGATTCCCAAAACCACCAGCGGTAAAATTCAGCGCCGGTTTTTTGCCCAGGGCTATCTGCAGGGCGACTATGACGGCGTGATCACGGAACTGGCGAAACTGCAACAGTCGACGGAAGGCAAACAGGTTGTCAATGTCGACGGACTGTCCGAAGCCGCCCACAAAATAAAATTTATCTGCGACAATATCCTGCCCGACAAGCGTATCGGCGTGCAGGACAATTTTTTCGAAATCGGCCTGAGCTCACTGGATCTGGCGCAGATCCACGAAAGAATCGACGAATTCTACCCCGGCATCCTCGACATCACCGACATGTTCGATCATCCCACCATCGAAGCCCTGGCGGTGTTCATCGAATCAAAACAGGTTGCCTGAAACACGAAAAGACAGCATCCGCAGATTAACGCAGATATCCGCAGATATTTGCCTTATAAATTTGAACAAGCGCGCGATGCGAGGGGATGAACGCTAAGGGGAGTTAAGCCTGAAATTCTGGAGACTTGTTATCTGCTTTTAAAAATTCTTATGGAGGAGTTTTTGATTTTTATCTGCGAACATCTGCGTAATCTGCGGATAGAATATAAAACGTTCAAATCGTTTTCTGTGGAATAGTCGTCGTATGGAATGGGCGAATCATTTGATACTGTTCGGCGGGCTGCTGTTTCTGCTGAACATACTTGCCACCACGCTGTCGCCGCGGTTGGGCGTACCGCTGTCGCTGGCGTTTCTTGTGACCGGCATGCTGGCGGGCGAGGAGGGGCTCGGCGGCTTCCATTACGACGATGTGCAGTCCGCCTACCTTATCGGTTCGCTGGCATTGGCGGTGATTCTGTTCGACGGCGGTTTACGCACTGACGTGCGCAATTTTCGCGTTGCCCTGCGCCCGTCGATTCTGCTGGCGACGATAGGCGTAATCCTGACCACAGCGGTATGCGGGCTTTTTGCTTCCTGGATCCTCGATCTGCCGCTGACTGAGGGCATGCTGATCGGCGCCATCGTCGGCTCTACGGATGCGGCTGCAGTGTTCTCGGTATTGAATATGCAGGGACTGTCACTGAAAAGTCGCGTAGCCGCCACACTCGAAATCGAATCGGGTATCAACGATCCGATGGCGATATTCTTAACCATTGTGCTGGTCGAATTTTTGTCAGCCGGTCAACCTCTCGGCATTTCACTGCTGGGCGTATTTGTCTGGCAGATGGGCGCGGGGGGGATTATGGGGATTCTGGGTGGCCGGCTGCTTGCTTACGGTGTTTCGCGGTTGACCTTGAGTCCCGGCTTGTATCCGCTGCTGGTGCTGTTCGGCGGCGTATCTATTTTCGGCCTGACGGCCGTGATGGGGGGGAGTGGGTTTGTCGCCGTGTATCTTGCGGGGTTGATTGTAGGCAACCGTCTGTCACGCGGGCTTTATGATATACAGCGGTTTCATGACGGGATCGCTTCGCTGGCGCAGATCAGCCTGTTCGTGATACTGGGGTTGCTGGTGACCCCATCGGAGCTACTGCCGTATGCCTCCGGGGCGCTGGCCGTCGCGTTGGTACTGATATTCGTGGCGCGGCCCATAGCCGTCGGCTTGTGCCTGCTGCCGTTCCGCTTCGGTTGGCGGGAACAGATGTTTATTTCCTGGGTCGGACTGCGCGGGGCGGTGCCGATCGTGCTGGCCATGTTTCCCTGGCTTGCGGGCCTGGAACAATGGCACCTGTTTTTTAATATCGCGTTCTTTATCGTGCTGGTATCGCTGGTGCTGCAAGGGGCAACGGTCGCGCCTTTCGCCAGATGGTTGGATTTGCAAGTGCCTTCCGCCTCTTCACGGGTACAGCGGGTGGAGCTCGGCATTCCGGAACAAGCCGACTATGAACTTGTCGGCTACCGGCTGGCAGATAACAGCCCGGTCATCAATTCTTCGACGGATATGCTGCCATTGCCCGGCAACAGCCGGCCGCTCTGTATTCTGAGAGAAGGGCGCGTACTGGAGCCCACGCCCGATGAACCGTTGCAGGCGAAAGACCTCGTGTATTTGTTCGCATCCCCGCGTAAACTGTCGGAGTTGGATGAAATTTTCGTCGGTGACGGCGGGTTTGACGAGCAGGCGTTTTTCGGCGAGTTTATTCTCAGTCCGCACGCCAAGCTTGCCAAGCTGAGCGCGTTGTACGGATTCAGCCTGCCGCCGGAACACGAGGACTGGAGTATCGGGCGTTACATTTACAGCAAGTATCCTCAGCCGGTTGTTGGCGACCGTGTGCGCCTCGGCCCGGTGGAATTCGTCGTTCGCGAAATGAGCGGCGCGCGGCTTAAGAAGGTCGGCCTTAAATTGCCGCACTGATCGGCATAATGAATTGGACAGCTCTAATTCCAGGGATAAACCAATTAAGCCAGAGTTTCCCGGCGCATGGCCCTGATGAGCTGTTCGAACTGCCTGTAGAACAACTTGAATAAGAATTTTGGATGCCGGCAATGAATAGAACTTTTGCGACAACCGCTCATGACGCTGACCCCCTGCGCGCTCTCATGCTTCTGTCTCCATTTCGGCCGGCATTCGCGGTACTGGGCGGCATCCTTCTGATTTTGTCTTTGTTAATGCTGTTGCCGATCGGTTTGATCGCGATCGGACAGGCGCCCGATTGGCCGGCTTTTTTGATCAGCAGCGGCATTACCGCTGTCGTCGGCATCATACTGTTGTTTCCGAACAGAAATTCACTGGAGCGGCTCACGCCCCAGCGTATGTTCCTGGTCACTTTCGCAAACTGGATAGGCGTGCCGTTATTCGCCACGCTGCCGTTTTTATTGTCCAACCTGGGGATTTCAGTGACCGATGCAGTTTTCGAATCCGTGTCCGGCGTGACGACCACCGGAGCCACAGTGTTGAGCGGGCTGGACGATATGCCGAAAGACATTTTGCTGTGGCGTTCAATGACACAATGGTTGGGCGGCCTGGGGTTTATCGGCATGGCGGTCGCGGTGCTGCCGTTTCTGAGAGTTGGCGGCATGCGTCTGTTCCAGACCGAGTCGTCCGACTGGTCGGAAAAAGCCGTGCCTCGCGCCAGAACGTTGATTCGATCATTGACTGTTGCCTACCTGGTGTTGTCTTTCCTCTGCATGTTTTCTTATTGGATAGGGGGCATGACTTGGTTCGACGCGGTAAATCACGCCATGACAACGATTTCGACAGCAGGGTACTCGACATCCGACGCCTCGCTGGGCAGTTTTCCCCAGCCCTGGATTCAATGGTCGGCCGTCCTGTTCATGACGCTGGGCGGAATGCCGTTTGTGCTGTTCATCAAAGCTTTTTCGCAGCGCAGCTTATTCGCCTTGTTCGATTCGCAGGTAAAAGCCTATTTATCCGTCATTGTCTTAATGTCCATACTGATTGCCCTCTATTTGTATCTTTATAAGGCAATAGCACCTTGGGAGGCGATAACGTTGTCTTTCGTTAACGTTACATCGGTTATCACAACTACCGGTTATGCCAGTGCCGATTACGGCTTATGGGGCGAGGCCGCTGTTGTCGCTTTCTTTTTCATGATGTTTATAGGCGGCTGTTCCGGCTCGACCAGCGGCGGCATTAAAATTTTCCGTTTTCAGTTATTCTTTTTGATTCTGTACGACCAGTTGATCAAGTCCGTTCATCCCCGAGCGGTGACAACGCTCCGTTATAATAGTCGCAAAGTCAATGAGGATGTCGTCTCGTCATCAATCGCGTTCATGTTCATGGCGATGGGAAGCTTCGGATTGCTGGCCTTTATTTTGGGTCTTACCGGGCTTGATCTTACGACCAGCCTGAGTGGTTCCCTGACAGCGCTGATGAACGTGGGTCCGGGGCTGGGAGAAATAATCGGACCGCCCGGAAATTTTGAACCGTTGCCCACGGCGGCCAAATGGGCCATGTGCGCCGGCATGCTGCTGGGCCGCCTGGAATTCCTGGCAATTTATATCCTGTTCACCCGCATGTTCTGGCGCGGATAAGGACTTTGAGACTATTTAATAATATTTATTAACCACGGAGCGCACGGAGAAATTAAGTAAAGTTAAAAAGAATTTAGTAATTCTCCACTGCTGCTGAAATTTTACTATTAACCAATGCTTTTAACATAAAAGTTCTTAACTCTGTGATCTCCGTGTGCTCCGTGGTTGGATTAATTAATATTAAAACCCCCTCGGATTAGCCATTGGCGGTAGAGTGTATCGGCTACCCGTTGCGCCCGGGCAATGCGGATGCCAAGGTTTTCGGTCATTTCTGCCCGTGACTGGATGCTTTCGCTCGGCTGGCTGATCTGATCGGTATAAGCTTCAGCCCACTGGGTCACCATTTCCGGCAGCATTTCAACATGGCATTGCAGGGCCAGAATGTTGTCCAATGCGTACGCCTGGTTTTGACAAAAGCGGCTTTTAAACAAAGGCACGGCCTTGTTCGGCCATTCGAACGTTTCCCCGTGCCAGTGAAACAACTCAACCGGAAAGCCCAGGTTTTCCAGCCACGCACCCGCTGCGGCGTCTTTGAACCGTTCGACCGGATGCCAGCCGATCTCCGTGACAGGATTGGGTTTAACAACCGCGCCCAGCGCCTTGCTGATTAACTGCCCACCCAGGCAATGCCCGAGCAGGGGCAGCCGCTGTCCGGCCGCGACGCGAATCAGCGCAAGTTCGCGTTGAATCCAATCGTCCGGATCGTTGGCGCTCATGGGTCCGCCCATAAAGACCAGCGCGGAAGTGCCGTTAACGTTTTCAGGAATCGGATCGCCGCGGTCAATCGCAATAAGACGATAGTCGATGCCATGGCGCTCCAGCACACGGCCCAGATAACCGGGGCCTTCACAGTCAACATGGCGGAAAATCCATATCGGTTGCATAATGATTGCAGCAGCGGGTGAAAACAAAAATGGTACTCAGTAAGTCAAAACTTGTCATGGCTTTTTTCTTCTTCGGCGCTTTGGGGTTCAAAAGCGTGTTTGGCGAACCGGCAAAGGAAGACGGGGCGCGAAACAACAACATTGTGATTGAGGTTGCCGGGATACTGGGCAGTAAAGTCGTTCTGGTAATCGACAAGCGGCAACGGGTTCTGAACCCGGGCGAAACCGCGCCTGAAGGCGTGAAGGTTATCGATGTCGATAGTGAAGGTGCCACACTGGAAGTGGACGGTGAGCGTAATTACTACACCTTGGGCAGCTCGCGCGTTTCCACGGTTTTCATCAAGCCAGAAGTTGTGGAGGAATTGATCTACAAGGACAGCCACGGCATGTATCGGACCGGTGGATATATCAACGGACTGCCGGTCAACTTTCTGGTGGATACCGGTGCAACCACCGTCGCAATGAACCGTAACGAAGCACGGCGACTGGGTGTGGATTATATTGTTGAAGGCGAACCGGCCTACGTGAAAACGGCTTCGGGCGTCAGCGAGGCTTATCGGGTTAAACTCAAAACGATCGCCGTGGGTAAGATCAGGTTTAGCAATGTCGACGCCATGGTGGTCGATTCAGACAGCCCGGAGGAAGTCCTGCTGGGCATGTCGTTCCTGGGGCGGCTGAACGTGCAACACCAAAACGAAGTCATGTCCCTCCAGGCGACTTTTTGAAAAAAAGAATATTTAACCACGGAGCGCGACCGCCATGGATGGCGGAAGTGCAGATTATACAGGGAGCTATCATCTGCCACGGGGAACACAGAGAAAATTAAGAAAAATAAATCCGGGCTTCTGAGATGTTCAGGAATTTTAAAAATTTTTATGGTGTTTAAAGCATAATTAATGTTTTTAACTCTGTGCTCTCCGTGTCCTCCGTGGTTAATGCTTTTGATTTTTTAAGGCAAATCAATACCGGCATTGGACAACATTTGGGTGAGGCGGATCAGCGGCAGGCCGATGAGGGCGTTGGGGTCGTCGCCGCGCAGGTATTCGAACAGGGCGATTCCGAGGCTTTCGGCTTTGAAACTCCCGGCGGAATGGAAAGGTTTTTCGGCATCGACGTAGCGTTCGATCTGCGCGGGCATCAGCTTGCGGAACTTGACTTCGAAAGGCACATCGTCCACTTGCACGTTATCCGTTTCGCTGTTCAGCAGGCAAAGTCCGGTGTGAAAAACCACGGTCTTGCCGCTGCACTGTGAAAGCTGGGCAATGGCGTTTTCCCGGTTGCCGGGTTTGCCCAGTACCAGATTATCCAGCACGGCCACCTGGTCCGAGCCGATGATAAAAGCGGCCGGATGACAGCCGGCCAGTGCCCGGGCCTTGCTTTCAGCCAGCCGCATGACCAGTTCATAGGGCGGCTCCCCGGGCCGGGGTGTCTCGTCGATTTCGGGGGATTCGGCGGTGAAAGACAGGCCGAGCTTTTCCAGCAGCTCACGGCGGTACGGTGAGCTGGAAGCAAGCACAATGGCATTCCGGGAGGTCATTGGAAGAAGTATACAGCAGCCTATTTTCGATCACCTGCCACTTCATTGAGGAGTGTTCATGAGTTTTCCTAAACTGTTGATTCTTCTGGAAATGCCTACATAGAGTAAAGTTCCAACGCCGGTAGCCGCCAAATTGCGAGCTGCTTGCAGCCGCGCCAGAAGTGGAGGCTATGTAAAGTAACAGATTGTTTTTAAGACAAATTTTGACACTCACCCCCAGTAGCCCTAAAATCGCGCGTTTATGTCCGACAGACTGCCCGACCGCCTGTTTCCGCGAAAGTACGCGGATAAGTCCGCAAAAATAGAGGGGTGCTGGCCGGTTGATGAATGCGTTCGGCTACCTGAGCTGGTGGAAAAACTGACAGGCATCGAACTTGAGTTGCAGTTCGTGCGCCAGACTTCGGGCCGGATAGTGATTGACGGCAGGCTGAAAACGGAGTTGCAGCTGATTTGCCAGCGTTGCCTGCGAAGTCTTGCCTGGCCGCTCGATGTGCCGCTACATCTGGCTGTTTGCGGCAACGAACGGGATTTTGCCACCTTACCGGCAGGTTATGAGCCGCTGGAAGTGGACGAGGATGGCGGAATTACCACCCGCCAGTTTGTCGAAGACGAGGTCATCATCAGGCTTCCCGCGGCGCCGGCGCATGCCGATATTTCGCAATGCGATCCGGACATGCTGCACAGAAGCAAGGAATTTGATGTGAGCAGCCGGGCCGATGAATCCGGTGGAAAAAAACAGAACCCTTTTGCAGTTTTAAAGAAAAGGGCCTCTAAAAATTAGGATTTTCGTTCGAGCGCCGTATTGCGGCGCTCGCGGTAACCCAAGCGCAAGGGGTGTATACACACAGCCTGCCGTAACGCGGCCGGCTCTGAGTACGACACCAGCGAGCTAGCGGGCGAAAAGACAATTTTTAGAGGCCCCCGAAAGAAATTTAACGTGAATTGGAGTAATTACTGTGGCCGTACAAAAAAGCCGTAAAACCCCCTCGCGTCGCGGTATGCGGCGTTCCCACGATGCTTTGGCAAATCCCAGCCTGTCGATCGAACCGACTACCGGGGAGACCCATCGCCGCCACCATCTCAGCCCTGACGGCTATTATCGGGGTCGCAAAGTCATTGACACTGCCGCGGCTGCCGATGCCGACGACGAATAGGCAGGTCTTTTCTGTCAAATAGTATCGGGGCTTGAGTTATCCTCAAGCCCTTGTCGATTCCGTTCGGCGGGATAATACCGCTGTAAAACAACGTTGATTTCAAGGGTATGATGAGTCCAGGAACGACGATAGCCTTAGACGCCATGAGCGGTGATCTCGGCCCCAAAGTCGTGGTTGAGGCGGCGGTATTCATGGCCATGCAGTATCCGGCTCTGAATTTAATCCTGGTCGGCGATCAGGCCACTCTGGAAGCCTTGCTGGCCAACAATTCGCGCATCGCACGGGTCCATGAACGGCTTTCGATACAGCATGCCTCGCAGGTCGTGAAAATGGACGAACATCCGGGGCAGGCGTTGCGAAACAAAAAAGACTCTTCCATGCGCGTAGCCATCAATCTTGTCAAGGACGGCAAGGCCCAGGCCTGCGTCAGCGCCGGCAATACGGGGGCTTTAATGGCGACCGCCCGCTTTGTCCTGAAAATGATTCCGGGCATCGACAGGCCGGCCATCTGCTGCGCACTCCCCTCGAAGCAGGGACATACTTTCGTGATGGATCTGGGCGCGAATGTCGATTGCACCTCCGAACATCTATACCAGTTCGCCTTGATGGGGTCCGTTCTGGCCAACGCGCTGGACGGAATCGAGGCTCCGCGGATCGGATTGCTGAATATCGGCGAAGAGGAAATCAAGGGCAACGATGTGGTAAAACAGGCAAGCCGGCTGATGTCGGAGAGCAACCTGAACTACATCGGCTACGTGGAAGGCAACGATATTTTCGGCGACAAGGCCGATGTGATTGTCACCGACGGTTTTGTCGGCAATGTCGCGCTCAAGGCCACCGAAGGCGTGGCGAAAATGATAGCCGACTATCTATACGCGGAATTCAAACGCAATTTTTTAACCAAGTCATTGGGCTTGCTGGTACTGCCGATTTTAAAATCGTTCAAACGGCGCGTCGATCCTCGGCGCTACAATGGCGCCAGCCTGATTGGATTGCAGGGAATCGTGGTGAAGAGCCACGGTGGCGCGGATAAAGTCGCTTTTGGCAATGCGATACGCATAGCCATGCTTGAAGTGGAGCACAATGTGATAACGTCGATCGACCGGCATAGCAGCACCCAGGATGAAGCAGTCGCCTGAACGATTCGCGGATTTACACAGATGGCAAACACAGATTTTATGTTGGATTTTTGTTGTTGCGGCCGCAGGAGTGGGCACCGTCCACCATCGCCTTTGCTTTCCGGGGGAAATTCGTTTTGATTAATTCACGTATTGCCGGCACCGGCTCTTATCTACCCGCAAAAGTCCTGACCAACCATGATCTTGAGAAAATGGTGGATACGTCGGATGCCTGGATTCAGGAGCGGACCGGCATCAAGGAGCGCCGGATCGCCGCGGAAGGCGAAACCACGGCCGATCTGGCCGCCAAGGCCTTGAGTGCCGCGCTTGATGCCGCGGGGGTATCAGGCGATGAGTTGGATTTGATCATCGTCGCAACCTGTACGCCGGACTGCAATTTTCCCAGCACGGCCGCCCGTCTCCAGGAGCGGTTGGGTGTACAAGGTTTCCCGGTCATGGACCTGAACGCAGCCTGTTCGGGTTTTATCTACGGACTCAGTGTCGCCGACAGCATGATTCGAACAGGGCAGATCAAACGCGCGGCCGTGGTCGGCGCCGAACGGATGTCATCCATTACCGACTGGAGCGATCGCACCACCTGTGTGCTGTTCGGTGACGGTGCGGGCGCGGTGGTGCTGGAGGCATCCGATGAACAGGGGATGATATCCACGCATATACATGCCGACGGTCACTATGGCGAACTGCTGTTTCATGACAAGGCGCGCAATTGCATCGTCATGGACGGCAACAAGGTCTTTCGCGTGGCGGTCAAAACGCTGGAGCGTATCGTCGATGAAACGCTTGAGGCCAGCGGCATGGACAA
>DASVCP010000377.1:0-4312 GCA_036381555.1 Gammaproteobacteria bacterium | reverse complement strand
ACCATCGGCGACTAAGCGGGAAAGGTTGCCGTTTTCAGAGTTTTCGGTGAATACAGCAAACAAGCAAAAAGAAAAGGAAGGACAAGCTATGCGAGTACCGAAAGTAGTTGGCCTGATGACGGGCCTGTTGTTCGCGGGCATCGTACTGAATCCTGCTTATGCCGAAGAGCCGGCCGTCCCGGAACCGCAGGCATTGGTGGAAGCTGTCACGGAGAAAGTGCTGCAAGCCTTGAAGGAGTACAAGGCCAAGGAAGATCCCGCTTTTCTCGATGAGAAAATCCAGGAGCTTATTGTCTCGCAGATGGATTTCGAGGCTATGGCGAAACTGGTGCTTGGCAAGCATTGGCGAACAGCCACGCCAGAACAGCGCGGCCGTTTTGTCGAGGAATTCAAATCGTTGCTGATTCGCACCTACCGAACCTCGCTGACGGAATACAGTGAGGAAAAAGTCACGTTTCTGCCGTTTCGCGAGGGAGAACAGCCCGAAAAGCTGGCCACGGTCAAATCGGAAATTATTCGCAGCAACGGTCCCACCATTCCCATCAATTACAGCCTGCGCTACAAAAAAGAAGACGGTTGGAAGGTTTACGATATCGGGATTGAAGGCGTCAGTCTGGTGACCAATTACCGCAGCAGCTTTGCCCGCGAGATTAATCAAAACGGCATGGATAAACTGATCGAATCGTTACGCCAGCGTAATGCCGGTAAAGCAACCGAAGACGAAAAGGCTCAGGGCTGAGTAATGGAGTCGCGTGCGGCGCTATTGGAACGGGCCGGATCGGACGGCCGTTATCGGCTGAGCGGGGTGCTGAACTTTGAAACCGTTCCCGGGCTGTTAAACGAATCCGCGGGTCTGTTCCCGGTCGCCGGACCGGAAATCGAAGTTGACCTTTCAGCGGTCACTGACAGCAACAGCGCCGGTCTCGGCCTGTTGCTGGAATGGGTGCGTCAGATGCGACTGAACCATCAGACAATACGCTTTCGCAACATGCCGCCGGGAATGACCGCCGTTGCCAAAGCCAGCGACCTGGACGGGGTTATACCGGTACTCGACTGAGCCCTATCTGCAAGCCCTCTCCGGTTTGGGTGTACCCCATTCAGACAGCTCTCAGTGAGGTCATTGGCCGTTTGCGGGATTTGCCGTACAATGGCGGGCTTTTTCTCCCGGGTAAAACGGTCTGGCATGGACAAATTGATTATCAATGGCGGTGAACCGCTGAACGGCGAAGTACGGATTTCCGGGGCCAAGAATGCCGTCCTGCCGATCCTGGCCGCCACCTTGTTGGCCGACAGTCCGGTCAGAGTTTCCAACGTTCCGCATTTGAACGACGTGACCACAACCATGGAGCTTTTGGGGCGGATGGGCGTGGAACTGATCGTCGATGAAAAGCTGAATATCGAGGTCAACCCGACCACCATTAAGGAATTCATTGCTCCTTACGAACTGGTAAAAACCATGCGTGCTTCCATCCTGGTGCTGGGCCCGTTGCTGGCGCGTTATGGACGGGCCGAGGTGTCGCTCCCGGGCGGCTGCGCGATCGGTTCTCGCCCGGTTGACCTGCACATTAAAGGGTTGCAGGCGATGGGTGCCGAGATCGAGGTGGAAGGAGGCTATATCAAGGCGCGCGCGAAGCGGCTGAAGGGAGCCCGGTTGGTGATGGATACCGTGACGGTGACCGGGACAGAGAACCTGTTGATGGCAGCGGTACTGGCCGACGGCGAGACGGTGATCGAAAACGCCGCCCGCGAGCCGGAAGTTGTCGACCTGGCGGATTTTTTGAGCAAAATGGGCGCCCGTATTCGTGGCGAGGGCACCGACACGCTCATTATCGAGGGTGTCAAATCGCTGAAAGGCACGCGTTACCGGGTGCTGCCGGATCGCATCGAAACCGGCACGTTTCTGGTGGCAGGCGCGATCAGCGGCGGGCGGGTGAAAGTCAAGGATACCGATCCCAGTCTGCTGGAAGCCGTGCTGGCCAAGCTGCGAGAGGCCGGCGCCAAATTGACCCTGGGTGACGACTGGATCGAACTGGATATGCAGAACGGCCGCCCGCAGGCCGTGCATGTGAAAACGGCTCCCTATCCCGCGTTTCCCACCGATATGCAGGCGCAGTTCACGGCGCTCAACGCGGTGGCGGAAGGTTCGGGGTCGGTGACGGAAACCGTGTTTGAAAACCGTTTCATGCACGTCCACGAAATGCAGCGCATGGGCGCCAATATAAAGGTTGAAGGGAATACCGCGTGGATCAAGGGCGTGAAACGTCTGACCGGCGCCGAAGTCATGGCCACCGACCTGCGCGCGTCCGCCAGCCTGATACTGGCCGGGCTGGCGGCGCAGGGTGAAACGGTGGTCGACCGGATCTATCATATCGATCGGGGTTACGAAAGTATCGAGGAAAAGCTCAGACAGCTGGGTTGTAAAATCCGCCGCGTTCCCGGCCGGCTGGCTGCCGCAGTCTAGTTTCACGCTATGAATAACAGATTGACCATTGCCTTATCGAAAGGCCGCATTTTGGAGGAGACGCTGCCGTTGCTGGCGCGCGCGGGTATCAAGCTTCGGGACGACCCCAACAAAAGCCGCAAGCTGATCCTGGATACCTCCGAGCCGGATGTGAAACTGGTGGTGATTCGCGCCGCGGATGTGCCGACTTACGTACAATACGGTGCCGCCGATCTCGGCGTGGCCGGCAAAGACGTGCTGATGGAGCATGGCGGCAGCAGCCTCTATGAGCCTTTGGACCTGGGTATTGCCAGTTGCAGGTTGATGGTGGCCGGCAGGCCCGGCAAGACCGTCAGCGAGAGGCGTTTGCGCGTCGCCACCAAATACGTGAATATTACCCGGAATTATTTCGCCGCCCGGGGTTCCCAGGTGGAGATCATCAAGCTGTACGGTTCCATGGAGCTGGCGCCGCTGGTCGGACTGGCCGACATTATTGTCGACCTGGTCGATACCGGTAATACCCTTAAAGCCAACGGCCTGGAAGCGAAGGAAAAGATCGCGGATATTTCCTCAAGGCTGATCGTCAACAGGGCGTCGATGAAGATGAAGCACACCCGTGTGCAGACATTTATCGAAACGCTGGCTGCCGTGTTGGAAACTTCGTGAGAAACCGCGTGTTCGTTGACATACATCAGGCGGTTTTTGTAATTCGCCTTACAAACCGAAATCCATTTCGAACAGAAAGAACATGACCTATCAGACCGACAATTTACGCATCGACGAAATTCAGGAATTGACGCCGCCGCGGGAGATTCATACCGAGTTTCCCATCAGTGAAACGGCCGCCAAAACCGTGTACGAAGCCCGGGCGCAGATTCATGATATGTTGACGTCGCGTGATGATCGCCTGCTGGTGATTGTCGGCCCCTGCTCGATACACGATCCCGACGCCGCACTGGATTATGCCGGGCGTCTGAAAGTCGTGCGCGACCGCCTGCGAAACGACTTGTTCGTCGTGATGCGGGTGTACTTTGAAAAACCCCGCACCACGGTCGGTTGGAAGGGATTAATCAACGATCCGAATATCGACGACAGCTATGAAATCAACAAGGGGTTGCGGCTGGCCAGAAAACTGCTGCTGGACCTGGCCGAGATGGATATCCCGACCGGCACCGAGTTTCTCGACCTGATCAGTCCGCAGTATTTTTCCGACCTGATCAGTTGGGGCGCGATCGGCGCGCGTACCACCGAAAGCCAGGGACACCGCGAACTGGCGTCGGGGCTGTCGACGCCTATTGGTTTTAAAAACGGCACCGACGGAACCGTGCAGATTGCCGTCGACGCCATCAAGGCGGCGGGCAATCCGCATTGTTTTCTCGGCGTGACACAGGATGGGCATTCCGCTATCGTTCGCACCAAGGGTAACAGCGATTGCCATGTCATTCTGCGCGGCGGTAAACAGCCGAATTATGACGCCGCCAGCGTCGACGACGCGGCCGCACTGCTGGAAAAGGCCAATCTGTCGACGCGAATCATGATTGACACCAGCCATGCCAACAGCCGCAAGATTTACGAACGGCAAATCGATGTCGGGCACGATATCGCCCGCCAGATCGCCGGCGGCGACTCGCGGATTTTCGGCGTGATGATCGAGAGCAACCTGGTCGGCGGTCGGCAGGACGTTGTTCCGGACCGGCAGCTGTTGTACGGCCAGAGCATTACCGATGCCTGTATCGGCTGGGATGACACAGAACCGTTGCTGGAGCACCTGGCCGACGCCGTGCGCAAGCGTCGCCAGGCGGTCAAAAAGAAATGACTGTTTGCGGGGCGTCATGCTTGAAGTGAATATTCTTGACAGCCGCTCCGCCGATT
>DASVCP010000376.1:0-3871 GCA_036381555.1 Gammaproteobacteria bacterium | reverse complement strand
GAATCGGCCTGCCCCAATAGCACCCGGACCTTGCCTTGCTTTGGTGTGAACTTGATGGCGTTGGAAAGGAGGTTCCACATCACCTGTTGCAAGCGGCTGGAATCACCGTGGATAAGCCCGGGAGCTCTGTCGAGAATTTTTTCGATCTGAATGTCTTTGGCTTCGGCATCCAGCTTAACCGTCTCCAATGCCGCTTCGATGATCGATACCGGTTCGATCAACTGAACGTCAAGACGCAACTTGCCGCTGGTAATGCGGCTCATATCCAGCAAGTCATCGATCAACTGGACCTGTAACCGCGTATTCCGCTCGATGATCTCAAGCCCTTTTCGAATGTCGGTCATATCGAAGGATCGATGCCGCAGAAGCTGCGTCCACCCGAGAATCGCGTTCAGCGGCGTCCGCAGTTCGTGGGAAAGGTTGGCCAGAAATTCGTCTTTAAGCGCGCTGATCCTCTCAATTTCGGTACGGGCGGCGCGCTCGTTCTCGGTCGCTTTGCGGGAGGCCTCGTAGAGACGGGCGTTATCGACGGCGACGGCCGCATGGGCGGCGATGCCGGCGATCAGCCGCTCGGCGCGGGCCGTGAACATGCCGGTTTGCGGGTGCCCGAAGAAAAGTCCGCCGATGACTTCACCTGAACGCGATATGACCGGAACAGCCAGATAACTGCGCACCGGCAAGTGGCCCGGGGGCATACCGTGATGCGGGCCCCATTTACCGTAACGCGGATCTTTAAGGATATCGTCGCAGCGGATGATGCCCTCACCGCGGAACGTCGGTCCGAACAGGGGTGTTGCACGCGGATGGCCGAATTTCTCGAAAGCCTCGCGCGGGGCGCCCGACAACGTATAAAGCATATACACGTCGCCCTTATCGTCGGTCGTGTTATAGAAGAACGCGCCGAACTTCGCACCGCTGAGTTCGGTCGCGGCGTCGGTGACCGACTGGAGCAGCGCCTGCAAATCGAGCGTGGACGCGAGCGTGATGCCGGTCTTGTTCAGGATTTCAAGTATGTGCGTTTCTTCCCGGCGTTCGGTGATGTCCTGCACGATGCCGTTCATTCCAAACAGCCTGCCGTTTTCGGCATAGATGCCACGACCGCTGGCGGCAATCCAGCGTTGCCTGCCGTCCGGCCGAACGATTCGATACTCGTTGCTGTAATCGGTACGCCCGGCCAGCGCTTGTTCCACCGCCAAGCGATCCTGCTCCCGGTCATCCTCGTGCAAAAGATCGCGCAGACGGGCGCCCATGACGGGCTCGGATGGTAGCCCAAAAATCTCGGCCGCTCTCGTTCCAAGCATCACCGTATCGGTCTCCGCAATCCAGCTCCAGTCACCGAGATTGCCGGCCTCCAATGCAAGCTGCAGCCGTTCCGCCGCCTCGCTGGAATGAACAAAGTCTTCTTGTGTACGCTCTCTCATGAAAGAATGCGGCGGCTGTTTTCAGACAATTCATTACCAGCGCCGCGTTAAATCCTGTTGTGAAACAACCTTTAGAGCTTACCGCCTCTCAATGTTCCCTAAAAATCGGTTTTTATCATCTACATTCTTAAATTGAATCAGGCCCATTCCTTACGGAAGAACAACTGAAACGTGTTAACGCGCATGAATTTACCTCCGCATGCAAATGCGCGCAAATGCGTAGTTCACACAGCGACCGCATACTAATGGAAGAGAAAATGAGCGTTACCTTTCGAACCAAACATATGGACAAACTTAACTGCCCGCGCTTCCATCACCACTCCCGGCTACAATACTTCGCGCGATACGCCTGCGGAGTCAAGCCGGTAACGCGCTTGAATATTCCACGAAAGGTTTTCATGTCGTTGTAACCGGCGTCGTACATCAACACGCTGATGCTTTTGCTGCCGTCCTCCAATGCTTTTTTGGCGGCTTCGATTTTGACCCGTTGAAGATATTCCAGCGGAGTGTTGCGGGTGGCTTTTTTAAAACGGCGAATGAAATTCCGCTTGCTCATGTTGGACTGCCCGGCAATCTGTTCGACGGAAATTTCATTTTGATAATTTTCCTCGATAAAACTTTGTGCTTTCAGTATGTCTCGATCACCGTGCCGGCGCTGTCCTTGAAACACGGCGAAATGCGCCTGACTCGTCTGGTCCGGATTGATGGAAAAATTCTTGCTGGTTTGAATGCCGATCTCTTTGCCGCAAAACTTTTCCACCAGATAGAGCACCAGGTTCAACGATGAAAATGCACCGCCGCCGGTGTAAATACCGTCCCGGTCGGTGAGCACGGTATCGGGTTGCAACCTGATACGCGGGTAGCGGTGGCGAAGGTCTTCAATCACTTTCCAATGGGAGGTGCAGGGTTTGCCGTCCAGTAGTCCGGCTTCGGCAAGGAAAAAACAGCCGACGCATAAACTTGCGATTTCCGCGCCTTGCGCGTGCATGGCTTTTATCCAACCGGTCAAGGCGGGATTCTTTTCCAGAACGGCATCGGGGTCGCCCTTAAAGGCGGGCACGATAATCAAATCGCTGTGGTGAACCTCGGCCAGCGTACGGTGGCAAATAAACTGCGCCGGGTCGGAAAGCAGGATATTTTTGGTTTTCTCGCTGACCAGTTCCACCTGAAACCTGGGCGGTTTGCCGTGCGCCGCCAGGATCTGGTTGGTGCGTGTCAGGATGTCCAATGGTCCGCAAGCGGAGGACAGCACTACGTCTTCGTGGATGAGTATGGATACGGTAATCATGTCTTTTTGCGCCAATCTGTAGGCTATCTTAGCCCATTTTTATGGCACGAAAACCCCCTCAATATGGCATTTGTGCACTTTGAAGACCCGGCGGCTTTTTCCCATAATGTTCGGAAGTAATAAATGGGAAAACCGTTGGGGCGCCAATGCAGTGGCTGAACCGCCGGAACCTGGATTTCTTGATCGACATATTGTCGGAGGTACACTGAATGAAGCTCTACATGAATTCGATGTCACCGAACGTTCGTCGCGTGCGTCTCACGGCAGCCGTGCTCGGACTCCAGCTTGAGGAGAAGAACCTCGACCTCGCAAAAGGTGAGCAGAAAGCGCCGGAATTCCTGGCACTCAACCCGAACGGCGCGGTCCCCACGCTTGTGGACGGTGACTTTGTGCTCACCGAGTCCCGGGTGATCATGCAATACCTTGCGTTGAAGAAACCCGAGTCGGGTCTTCTCCCCCGGGACGAACAGGCCCGCATCGATGTAACGCGCTGGCAGTTCTGGGATTCGTCTCACTTCTCGCCGCAGCTCGGCATGCTGATGTTTCAAAAGGTTTTGAAGCCAATGTTCGGCCTGGGCGAACCGGACGCGGGCAAGATCGAAGAAGCCCTGACTAACTTGCATCGCTTTGCGGCGGTGTTGGACAAGCGCCTCGATGGCAGACAATACGTCGTCGGCGATTCCCTGACGCTCGCCGATCTTACGCTCGCCTCTTCGCTTATGTACGCGAAGCAGACGCAGGCGCCGCTTGCCGAGTTCGCGAATATCCAGGGGTGGTTCTCGCGAATCAGCGGTATGGATGCCTGGACGAGGACGAATCCATGAGCGACGATCAGACTATCAGTAAACTATTCCACATTCCCGTGGTGTCTTACGACACGTGGCTCGAGGCGAACCGCAAGCAACTGGAAAAGGAAAAGGCGTTTACCCGCCAGCGAGACGCCTTGAACGCCGAGCGCCGCCGGTTGCCGATGGTGAAAATCGACAAGCATTACACGTTCCAGGGCCCGGAAGGCCAGGTCAGTCTGCTGGATTTGTTCGCCGGCCGCCGTCAGCTCATTCTTTATCACTTTATGTTCGATCCCAAGTGGGACAAGGGATGCACGGGTTGTTCGATGGTGGTCGACAACATGGGACATCCCGCGCATCTGCACGCGCGCGAT
>DASVCP010000375.1:0-6437 GCA_036381555.1 Gammaproteobacteria bacterium | reverse complement strand
CGATGTGTGTGCAGCTTCTGCTAATGTGCATCAAGTGGCATGGCCGAATTGATTGGTCCGTACAACGCATGGTCCGTGTACTGAGCCTTAATCTTTTCATGAAATATGGGTTAGAGGACCTGTTTCATGACAAACCGCCGGACCCAGAACATGCCGGCGTTCAGGGAGTGCTCAAAATATGAGGAAAGTTTATGGGACAGCAGTGGGCGGTGCCCACCCTACGACTCGAAAAGTACTGGGGTGAAAAAGAGGATTAATCTCAGCGCTCTCGCCCGTGAACGCACCCGGCCCGTGAAGGTAAAAAACAAAGCCCAAAAGCTGATCTCGCAGGGACGCGGAGACGCGGAGGAAAACGACTTGAGAGATAATAACACTCATTCAGTTGTGTTCTGACGCCCATTAAGAAAGATGATTGATATGAAAATAAAAGCATTTTGAATTTCCCCGCGATCTCCGCGTCGACGTACAAGGATGCACTAGGCACAGGGATGTGCCTGTGCCACGCGGCATGGATGCACAACGCGCGGTACTAATGCCGCGAAGGCCTGGACGGCCGAAAGCGGTATCAGCGAGAGGACAGGGTTTTCAAAGGCTAAACTTGCAGGGATGCAGAAGAAATCGACCGCTAATAATCCTCCCTGAAATCAGCCGCGGATGCAAAATAGAAATTCGATCAATGTTGCTCGCGCGAGTAGTTCACTTCGCTGATCTGGTCGTTTAACGTCCAATAATCGTAAATAATCCCCAGCAGAAAAACACCGCCGGTCAGCAGGTACAGAATGCCGGTGATCCACTTGCCGAGGTAAAACCGGTGGATGCCGAAAATGCCGAGGAAGGTCAGCAGTATCCAGGTGATGTTGTAGTTCTTTTCGCCTTCCCTGAAACGGATCTCCGCCCGCCGGTCCATGCCGGGAATCAAAAACAAATCGACGATCCAGCCGATAAAAAACAGGCCCAACGTGAAGAAATAAATGGTGCCGCTAACGGGCTTGCCGTAATAAAACCGGTGCGCCCCCATGAATCCGAAGATCCAGAGAATATAACCGATCAGCATATGGTGCATAAGTCTTCATCCCCGCATAAAGTAATTGCAAAACGAGTATAGCGCCGGAACCGCGGGAACGCCCGCTCGAATGCACTTGTCACCCGGTCAACCGGGCACCGGCCGCCTTGTCGCGGAACATGGACTCGAGCTTCACCTGATCCTCGGCGAACTTGCGTATACCTTCCGACAATTTTTCGGTCGCCATCGTGTCCTCGTTCAACAACCAGCGAAAGGTTTTCTCGTCCGCCTGCAGCCTGTCGATAGACTGTCCCGGCTTGCCCGGCGAGAGGCGTCTTTCCAGCACGCCGTTGTCGGCTTCCAGCTGTTGCATCAAATCCGGGCTGATCGTCAGCCGGTCGCAGCCGGCCAATTGCTCGATCTCACCGGTGTTGCGGAAGCTGGCGCCCATCACCACCGTCGAATAATTGTGCTGCTTGTAATAGGCATAGATTTGCCTGACCGATTGCACACCGGGATCGTCTTCCGGCGCGAAATCATGCCCGCTTTTCGCCTTGTGCCAATCCAGTATCCGCCCGACAAACGGAGAAATCAGGTAAACGCCGGCATCGGCACAGGCTGCTGCCTGAACAAAGCTGAACAGCAAGGTCAGATTGCAGTTGATACCTTCCTGCTCCAATCGCTCGGCGGCACGAATCCCTTCCCAAGTGGACGCGACCTTAATCAGAATCCGCTCGTTACCGATGCCCATCTCGTTATATAAGCCGATCAGTTTGCGGGCCTTGGCGATCATGGCATCGGTATCGAAGGACAGGCGCGCGTCCACCTCGGTGGACACCCGACCGGGAACGATTTTAAGAATTTCGCCGCCGATCGTGACCGCAAACCGGTCGACGGCATGGGTAAGCTGTTCGCCAGAGGTGCCACCCTGTCGCACGGCCCAGGCGATCGCATCGCTGATATAGCCTGTATATTCGGGAAGCTGCGCGGCTTTTAGCAATAAGGAAGGGTTGGTGGTGGCATCCTGCGGACGATAACGTTGAATGGCTTGAATGTCGCCGGTGTCTGCGACCACGACGGTCATTTGCCTGAGTTGTTCAAGTTTATTGCTCATTGTGCTCCGGATGGTTTAGAACCTGACGGAAATTATAGCATCAAGAGATCCATGTCTCACGCAAAGGCGTGACCGCCAGGGAGGGCGGAAATGCAGATTTTGCAGGAGCAAAAATCTGCCTAAGGCGCGAAGTAAACAAATAATATAGTCCAAAGTGGGATATGAGAATCAAAGCGCGGCAATCCACCGAAATGTTTAATAGCGCCATGTCCGATATTTTCTGTGACTTCACATATTCAAAAGCACCTTGAGATAAATTAAAACGGAATACCCGGATTTTCTCTTTACCCCTTAGCGCCTTCGCGCCAACGTGCATGGATGCACTAGGCACAGGGATGTGCTGTGCCGCGCCGCATGGATGCGCTAGTGCGCAGCACTAATGCCGCGTAGGAAAACGTCCCTTTATGTTTGAGTATGGCAGAATGTATCACGGGTACAGGAACCATCCTGCCCAGATAGCCGAGAGCGGTATTCGCGTGAGAATATTTGAATCCTAAAAACAGTAAACGCTAACCATCCGCCGATTACGCGCAGGGCACGCACAGCGCCACGGCCGGGTTGTATTGAAGACGTAGCAACGGTATGGGCTTACCGCATTCGAGACAATCGCCGAACTCGCCGTCCTCAATCCGCCGCAACGCCGCGCCGATCTGCCGCAATTCGACTTCCCGCCGCCGGTTGGTTTCGCGCGACATAGCCTGAGCCTGCATCGCATCCATCCTCGATAAACGACCGACACAGCTTTGATCGAGCACAACGGTGACCGCGGAAGATTCGCCCGTTTGCGCCACATCCAGCAACGCAACGCGGCGTTGCTGCAACAATTCATGAAAATGGGTTATATCCAGTTCGCGGTCATTCATAACAGACATGAAAACAAAAAGCCCTGAATTTACCGTTACGATTCGCACGGTGGAAGCAAAAGAGACAAAACGAAGATCATCGTAAAACGCAAATGAGCATAGCGTGAGAATAGCCGCCCGGCATGGCGCTGTCAAAACTCGAACGACAGCTGACCGCCGACGGCTCTTTTCGCGTCGAACAGGTGCGTCGCCAGTGCACGGGACCTTCCGGCGTTGAACCCGATGCGTTCACAGGCTTTGTGAAAACGTTGTGCCAGCATATCGGCGTACTCACCCGTACCCCGCATGCGCACGCCCCACTCTGCCCGGTAATCCTTGCCGCCGTGACTCTGGCGGACCAGGCTCATCACATGCGCGGCCTTGTCGGGATAATGCTCGGCCAGCCACTGCCGGAACAGATCCTTCACTTCATGCGGTAACCGCAGCAACACGTAGCCGGCGCTGCGCGCCCCCGCCTGGTACGCCGCTTCCAGGATATGCTCCATTTCAGCGTCGGTGATAAAAGGGATCACCGGCGCGACCATTACGCCGACCGGCACGCCGGCCTTCGCCAGTTGCTCGATGGTTTCCAGCCGTTTGGCGGGGCTGGACGTTCTCGGTTCCAGCGTGCTTTTAATATCCGTACGCAGACTGGTCATGCTGACCGCCACCGAAACGAGACTTTGTTCCGCAAGTTCGCCCAGAATATCGAGGTCGCGGAGAATCAGACGGCTTTTGGTGATCAGGCTGACCGGATGACGGAAACGGAGCAAAACCTCCAACAAACCACGGGTGATTTTCCGTTCCCGTTCAATAGGCTGGTACGCGTCGGTGTTGATACCCAAGGTGACCGGCTGGCACTGATAACCGGGCTTGCTCAGTTCCTGCTCCAGCTTCGCCGCCGCGTCTTCCTTATAAAAAAGCCGGGTCTCAAAATCCAACCCGGCAGACAGGCCGATGTAACCGTGCGACGGACGCGCGAAACAGTAAATGCAACCGTGCTCGCAACCGCGGTAAGGGTTGATGGAACGGTCGAACGGGATATCCGGTGACTTGTTGTAATTGATGATCGTTTTCGCCTTGTCGGGCAATACGGTGACGGCGATCTGTTTCGGTGTGTCCTCCTCCGGCGCCGGCGAATCCCATCCATCGTCGACCGCCTCGTGGCGCATCGATTCGAAGCGGCCGTCCGGGTTGGACAGCGCGCCGCGCGTCTTGAATTTATTGACAGTTTTAAGAACCTGCTCCCCGTTCATGCCGCTACTCCCCGACCGGTTCGCCGCCGCGAATCAGGCCGGCCATCACTCCTTCGATGGCGAGGCTTTCCCTGCGCAAATCGACCTTGATCGGCTCGTAATCGGCATTCTCGGGAAGCAGGGTAACCACGTTGCCGCGCTGCCGGTAACGCTTGACCGTCACCTCGTCCTCCAGCCGCGCCACCACAATCTGGTTCTGCTCAACCTGCCGGGTCTTGTGCACCGCCAGCAGATCCCCGTCGAGTATTCCGGCGTCACGCATACTGTCGCCTTTGACCCGCAGCAGAAAATCGGCCGGCTTGCGGAACAAGCAGGAAGTCACCGGCAGATACCCGGCGATATGTTCCTCGGCCAGGATGGGCGCGCCTGCCGCCACCTGCCCCACGATCGGCAAGCCTAAGGGGACCCGCAAGCGAATCCCCCTCGACCTCCCCTCCAGCTCGAGCACGCCTTTGCGTTGCAGCGCCTGTAAGTGCTGATACGCGGCGTTGTCCGAGCGATAACCCATGTATTCCGCGATTTCACGAACGGTCGGGGGCATCCTCCGCTCGGCCAGCGAGGCCTTGATGAAATCGAGAATTTTCAGCTGGATCGCCGTAAGATCCGTCATGGGCAAAAGGACCTGTATAAACATTCAGTATGTGTATATTTATACAGTACTAAAAAAAGGTCAAGGGAATTCTAAAAAAATTTAACCACGGAGGACACGGAGCTCACAGAGTAAAAAGATTATTTAAAGTTAAAAACTTGGAGGTAAAACATGGAAAAAAGATAAAAACGTTAACACCCTGACAAAACCCATCAGTTTTAAACTAAAAGCTTTGTTGTAAAACATTAACTTCAAGGAACTCTTTTAAATCTGAATTTTTTTAATTTAATTTCTCTGTGTTCTCCGTGTCCTCCGTGGTTAAATTTGTTTTTTTATTTTTTAGTCATCGGTAATGATTGTACATACCACCTGCCGTTTGCTGCGCGGGCCGTCGAATTCGCAGAAAAAAATATTCTGCCATTGCGACAGACCGAGGTTCCCGTCAACGATGGGAACGGTTTCGGAAGGTCCCACCAGTCCCGCTTTCAAATGCGCATCGCCGTTGCCGTCCTGTTGATCGTGCAACCACACGCCGCGCGGTATCAGTTTTTGCAGCAGATGAACCACGTCGGTGCGCACGCTATCATCCCAGTTTTCCTGAATCATCATCGCCGCCGTCGCGCCCTGCGCGTACAGCGCGCACAATCCCTGCCGCACACCGCTTTCCCGAACAACGGCGCGCACTTCTTCGGTTATGTCGATAAGCTCTTCCCGATGATTGGAACTCAATGTGATTACTTTTTGCATCTTCAATAAAAATTAAGCAATAAATTCTTTTGGCTATCGCGGAGAACACGACTGCCAAGAATGTTGGAAGCGCAGATAACGAATGAAGCAGTTATCTGCCGACCCAAGGTGGTGCAAGCAGATTGCGATCCATCCAAGTTAAAAGATTTTTTCTTTTAAACTCTCTGTGTTCTCCGTGTCCCCCGTGGTTAAATATTTCTTTATTTAAAAATCTCGTCAAAAAACGCCTGCATGCGCTTCCACGAATCCGCGTCGGCATCGGCGTCGTATTGCAACGGCAAATTAAATTCCTCGCCGAACTTGCCGGCCTCGGGATTGGTGAAGCTGTGCTTCGCTCCCGGGTAGTCGATAAATTCAAAATCGGCGCCAGCCGCCTGCATTTCCTGTTTGAATGTCTCCACCTGTTCCGCGGTGACAAACGGATCGGCGGCGCCGTTGAACACCAGGATTCTCGCATTCATGTTATCCGGGTCGGGTGACGGCAATCCGCCCAGCGCACCGTGGAAACTGACCACCCCGTCCAGATCGGCCGCACCGGTGCGCGCCATGCTCAGCACCACCGCGCCGCCGAAGCAATAACCGATGGCGGCGATATCGTCCGCCGCTGTCATCGGGTGGTTCTTTAACACGGTCAATGCGGTGTTAAAACGCGCCGCGGCGGCTTCGGCGTTGTTGACCACTTCCATCATCATTTCCTGGGCTTGCCGCGGATGGTCGGCGGTTTTGCCCTCGCCGTACATATCCAGCGCAAAGGCCGTGTAGCCCAGCTCCGCCAACTGCCGTGCCCGATCGCGGACGTAGTCGTTATGTCCCCACCACTCGTGCACCACCAGCACGCCGGGGCGTTTGCCGGCATTCCGGCTGTAGGCCAAAAACCCCTTGAAGG
>DASVCP010000374.1:0-2001 GCA_036381555.1 Gammaproteobacteria bacterium | reverse complement strand
GTTGAAGACATCTCGGCTTTCCAAAAATTTCTCCAGTTTCTCGAAAGGCCAAATTGGTGGGAGTATTGGAAACATTTCAATCCAGATACGTTCTATGTAAATGATAAAGAAATAAAACCATTAGATATTTTATCTAAATCTAAACAGGAGTATGCCAATAATAATGTATTCAAAGATGAATTCTTTGAAAATTGCCCGATAAAGTTTAACGGCTGGACGCTTATAGGAGCATCTTGTCAAGATTTTCAAGATATTGCAGAGCGCCCGGAGATAAAAAATTTCTTCCGACGGTACGATGTCGAAGATTATCTGAAGAGGCAGGCAGCGATACAGCGGGCGCTAGACGAGTTCCAGGTCGATTATCAATTCCGGTTCGGTACGGGCCGGCATATTTGGATGTCGGTGGTAAAGGAGCACATTGGCGAGCAGCCGATAATCAGGAGCGAACTCGACTGGCATAAATTTGCCCAGGATTTCATCGGGGCCTTCTCGGCCTGGCGCAGGGAGGGCCGCCCTCCGGAGGCGTTCTGGGTACGGTTGGGTATCCGTCTCGCGGAGGAGCGGGGCGTTGCGCTTCCGGTGGACGCCAGCCATACGGATATTGAAAAGCTTATTATTGACCCGTTGCGCGATGCGTTCGTGGGAGACTTCGGCCCGTTTCCCGTGCCGTTTGACAGGGATGCTGCTCTGTTGAAGGCCCTTCGGCACAGCACCGGTCTGACGGACGAGGAGTTGCAGAAGCCATCTTCGGGTGGAAAGGAAGAAACGTCCATTCTTGCTCGGGTTAAGGACTTTCTTCAGTTTGATGACGACCGGTCGGAATCAAATGGCGCCGAACCGGCAGTGGGCATCGGCGGTGTGATGGGCTTCGATACGATTGTCGGCCGGCTGCGGGACGACCGCATCGTGGCTCAGCTGAAGGATAGGAGTCCGATCCTGATTGATCCTCGAGAAATCGAACGCAATGCTTACCAAAATTACATAAGAACGGTTGAGTCCCACCCATGGACGTTGGCGAAAGCACGCGACACGCTGCGCATTGCGGGAGGCGAGCTAACGGAAGAAAAAATTGGGATAACCGCCCAGGCTGTGCGCAGGCAGTACTTTCGCACTACGCAAGAGGCCATTGAAGATCGCAAGCATGAACTGCGGTCAAATATTCCCATAGTAGGTGCTATTTACAGCCACATTGTAAGCATTCTTGACTTGTTCTGGGATGGAGACTGGGAGAAGTTTTCGCGAGCGAATCCCCTTACAGCGCAGGTCAGGGAACTGATAGGTGCTACGGGAGATCTCATTGCCGGTCGGACTGATGACGGGTTGCGCCGCATGGAAGGAGCCCTCTTGGGCGTCGGCGATGCGTTCGATACCGCTTTCAATAAAAAGGATAAAACCTTAGCTGCACTCAAGACTGCGAACATTGCCCTTTCTCTGGGTGTGAAGGGCCACATCAGCAAGGCTAGGAAGTTTGTGCCTGGACATCGCGGGAAGGCTGTGAAAGTTTCCGGTCCGCGTCCGGGCGCCAAGCCCAAAGGCACCGGTGTCCCTCGATCCGAACCACGCCGAACCGTTGCAACGTCGGTTGTAAACGACAGCGCGGATCCGGCGATGAAGAAAATCTACCATGCTGCGGCCGCAGATGGTGAACTGGCGCGATACATGAACCATCCAAGAGGAAACTGCGCTAATAGTTTGCCGCGTTTGTTGAAATTACTCAACGAGAACGGGTTCTCCGACATCAAAGTACGAGCCATGCAGTTCTGGGAGAACGCAAACGTAAATCGTCCGTCAAATCACTTTCTGGCTACCGCAAAAAAAGACGGAAAGGCGTATGCATTCGATATAACCGCTGGCCAGTTTGAAAAATTCGGAATTGAAAAACCACTTATACTGACAGACGATGCATGGGCAGCTCGGTACCAGAACGGCGTCTCGAGAACTTTGATAAAATACAAGGATTTTGACACCATTGGTGAGGCGCAGAGGCAGTTCGGCGACTTT
>DASVCP010000373.1:0-3976 GCA_036381555.1 Gammaproteobacteria bacterium | reverse complement strand
CGTGCAGATAGCCCTCAAAATCGCCCACCATCACGAAATCGTCGTAAACAGAGGTGCCGGAAACGGGCCGGGCGTGCAATTTATCCTGCACCCAGACGGTTGAACCGGTCAGTCGATCAAACGCCCATATGTGGCCCATTTCATCGGCGACGTACAGGTTTTCCTCGTCCAGGCTCATGTCCTGGTAAACCGACAGTTCACGCGCCCACAACGGCTGGACGTTCTCCAGGCTCAGCGCGGCCACGCGGCCCTGATAGGCGGCCGAGTAAACGATACCGTTGTCGATAATGGCGCGGGCGTCGACGTCGATCAGCCTCGCCAGGTCGGAACTGCCGGAGGGTATGCCCACCGGGATTTCGCGCAGCAACGCCCCGTTGGACAAACCCAGGATCGCCAGCCGGCCGTTGTCGGCGCCGGCCAGCACGCCGCCGGCATAAATGACGGGATCGCTGTTGCCGCGCAAGCTCAGGGACGGTACCGGATGGATATAGGACCAGAGCCTCTCGCCGGTCGCGGCGCTGAACGCCTGTAAATTCCCGTCCACCGTGCGCACGACGACCACGCCAAGTTCTGCGGCGGGCACGCTGAGGGCTTCACTGCTCAAGGGACTGGTCCAGGCGACGCGGCCGTCACTCTGCCACAAGGCCACCAGTTCGCCGTCGCGCGTACCGATAAACAGCAAACCGCCGCCACCGCCAATACCGCCGTAAACGGCATAATCCGTTTTTATCTGCCACTTCTTCCGCCCGTTGCCTTTGTCGATGGCGCTGATGCGACCCTTGGCGTCGGCAACATAAATCGTGTCGGTGGCGTTGAACGGCTTCAGCTGCAACCCGAATTCACCGTAACCATCGCCGGTGTCGACACTCCACAGGGTTTTGAAAGCGGCTTCCGGGGTAAAATCCGTCAATGGCGAGGGAGGATCGGCCGTGTCGGCGGCACTGCACGCGACCAGCAGCAGCGCACAAGCCGCGGTAAGAAACCCGGTTTTAAGCATTCGCCGGATCTGCCTCCTCCGACTCCGCCGCTTCCGTCAGGGCATCGCGCTTGATCTGAATCAGATCGCGATTTTGCGGTGGCACTTCGGCGCTCAATGCGCGGTTATACGCCTCGCGCGCTTCGGCGACATTGCCCTGCGCGGCGTACAAATCGCCCAACAGTTCATCGACCGAACCGGCAAAGCTGGCGGGATAACTCCGTCCCAACAGTTTGGCCGCCGCGTCCCATTCCTCGCTGACGATAAGCAGCCGGGCGAGACGCAGCCTGGCGACATTGACCAGTTCGTCCTGCTTGGCGTTATCAATCACCCACTGCAACCTGGTCCTGGCGGTGTCCAGATCGTTGCGATCGACGGCAGCCTTGGCGCCGGCCAGCGACCCGAGCCCCGCGTAAGGCGTGGCCGCATAGTCGCGCTGCAAGTCGTCGACCGAAACACCCACGCTTTCCAGGCTGCCGGGATTATCCGACTGCAACGACGCCATAATATTTGCATAAATGGCGGAAGCCGCCTCGGCCTGGCTGTTCTGGTATCTCTCCCAGCCCTGCCAACCGAACAGCGCGCCGAAACCTACCGCGACACCGATGATGACGGCGTTGCCGTTATCCCGCCACCATTTCTTCATCGCTTCAATCTGTTCTTCTTCACTGCTATGCACGTCACATTACCTATGTCAGTTTTCAGAAAAAAATGTCTTCAAATAAGGCACCAGTTCGGATCCGCTTATCGTCGCCTGTTCCGCCGTCAACCGCAGGGGCTTGACCGTAACACGGTTGCCCGCGATTTCATCGTCGCCCAGAATCACGGCCAGGACCGCGCCGCTCTTGTCGGCGCGCTTGAGCTGGCTCTTCAGGCCGGCGGACCCGCAATGATACACGATACAACGCGCCGGGAAGACATCCCGCAGGCTTTCGGCCAGCCCCATTGCCGGCCCGTCCGCGGCGGCGCCGGTCGCCAGCACATAAATATCCGGCGTTTGTTCCGTTTTCCAGTCCGATTGTTCCCGGAGCAAGGCCAACAGCCGTTCCAGACCCATGGCAAAACCGATTGCCGGTGTGAACGAGCCTCCCAGTTGCTCGACCAGCCCGTCGAAACGCCCGCCGGCGCAGACGGTGCCCTGGGCGCCCAGATCGTCGGTGATCCACTCGAATACGGTGCGATTGTAGTAATCCAGGCCACGAACCAGCCTGGGGTTAATTTGGTAGGCAATGCCGGCATCGTCCAGCCGCTGCAACACGCCCTCGAAGTGCCGCCGGGAAGCTTCGCCGAGGTGTCCGGACAACTCCGGGGCGCCATCGATCACGGCCCTCATCGCCGGGTTTTTACTGTCCAGTATCCGCAAGGGATTGCGCTCCAGGCGCCTCAGACTGTCCTCGTCCAGTCGCTCCCGGTGAGTCTCCAGATACGTCACCAGTGCGTCGCGATACGCCGCCCGCTCTTCGGCCGATCCGAGCGTGTTGATTTCCAAACGGACATTGTTCAGTCCCAGTTGCCGCCACAGCCGGGTGCCCATCATGATCAACTCGGCGTCGATATCCGGGCCTTCGAGTCCGAAGACTTCCACGCCGACCTGGCGAAATTCGCGGTAACGGCCTTTCTGGGGGCGTTCGTGGCGATACATGGTGCCGAGATACCACAAACGCTGTACCTGGTTGTGCAGAAATCCGTGCTGTATGCCGGCCCTGACGCAACCCGCCGTCCCTTCGGGCCGCAGCGACAGGCTCTCGCCGTTGCGGTCTTCGAAGGTGTACATTTCCTTTTCGACGATATCGGTCACATCGCCGATGGAACGCGCAAACAGTTCGGTCTTTTCGACGATGGGCAGACGGATCTCCCGGTACCCGTAGGCATGCATCAGTCGCCGGAGAATTTTCTCCAGGCGCTGCCAGGCCGACGTTTCCTCGGGCAAGAGATCATGCATTCCGCGGACGGACTGAATCGTCTTTGACATGGACGGTCGTTAATCGGATGAATTGGCGGGTTTACCCACCGACAGGTTGGCAGTCTTGTTCCAACGAATATAAGGTTTCAGGTTTACCTGGTCATTGTTGACCATAACGTTAACCTGGGTGGCGTCCCCCAGCATGACGCGGAACGGGGCCTGGCCTTCAAAATTGAGCGTCCGATTTTCGAACATGCCGTAAGCCAGCTGAAACCCGTTGGCATCGACCACTTCGGCCCACGACCGGCCGCTGAAAGTCAGACGCAACACATCGCTGCCCCGGGGAGCAACGGGAGCCACCTCGTTGCCGCTTTGCCCGGCGGTTGTGGCGGCTTCCCCGTCAAACGTAACTTCATCATCGATTTCGACAACGGTTTGGGATCCGGCTGCTGCCGGCTCTTCCGCGACGGGATTGCTCTCGGTGCCCGCTGCCTGTTCCACGCTCTCACCCGCACCGGCCTGCGAGTCGGATAACATGTTGTCCGGCACATCGCTCTGCCGCACTTCCTGCACATCCGCATCCCCGATGGTTCGGGTTGTATCCGGTGAAATTGCCTCCGGTGTATCGGACAAACCGGGTTCGGACATCGTCGTTTCGTTGGAAGCAGCCGGAGATGCAAGCGATTGTGTTTGTCCGGGCTCCTCGGCAGGATTGACGGCCTGCCGGACCAGCGGGCGAAGGCCGTCGTATGCCCAGAACGCCAGCAATGCGATCAACGCGCCGATCACCACGAATGAAATCCAGAATGTCTGCGGACTGTTGCTCTCCGGCTTCTCGATCGCGCTGGCCATAATATCCGTCAAATCCGGTTCGCCGTCGGCATGGACGTTATACTGCGCGATCAATTCTTCGGCATTGCAACGGACCAGTTGGGCATAGGCACGTATATAGCCGCGGGTATAAGTCGCAGCCGGCAGCGCATCGGCGTCTTCCTGCTCCAGCGCCACGACAAACTTGGGATCCAGACGCAGACTTTCCGCGACGCTTTCCCTGGACAGACCGGCGTTAAGCCTCGCTTCCTGCAGGCGCTTGCCGT
>DASVCP010000372.1:0-4541 GCA_036381555.1 Gammaproteobacteria bacterium | reverse complement strand
CCCAGGACGTTGATACTGAACAATCTTGAATACGACCACGCCGACATATTTCCGGACCTGGAAGCGATAAAGCGTCAGTTCAATCACCTCCTGCGGATCGTGCCCGGCGAAGGGCTGGTGATCGCCAATGGCGAGGAGCCGCAGCTCGACGATGTATTGGCGCGGGGCTGCTGGACGCCGGTCGAGAGGTTCGGGCTCGGCGAGAGCGTTCCCTGGCGGGCGGTGTTGCTTGAGCCGGACGGCGGACGTTTTTCCGTTCGGCATGGCGAAAAAACGCTGGGACCGGTCGAGTGGTCGATGCTGGGCGTCCATAACGTGTTGAATGCGCTGGCCGCCGTACTGGCCGCCAGGCATGCGGGTGTGGCGACGGAATCGGCGTTAAAGGCTTTGAGCGGCTTTGCCGGTGTCAAACGACGACTGGAAGTGCGGGGCAAGGTCAACGACATCACCGTTTACGATGATTTTGCCCACCATCCCACCGCCATCGAGTTGACCCTGGCGGCATTGCGAAACCGGGTGGGGCCGGCGGCGCGCATCATGGCGGTGTTGGAATTGCGCTCCAATACCATGCGCATGGGTGTGCATAACTCGCGGTTATTGCCGTCGCTGGCCGCTGCCGATCAAGTGTGGATGTATGCGCCCGGAGAGGGGGCCGGGACGACCCCCGAGGCGCTCAAATCGGCGCTGACGGCGGACTTCGAAGAAAAAAAGGCGGATTTTTCGGCTGACCGCCTTCAGATAAGCGGCTCATTGGACGATATCATTTCAGGACTCTGTGCGCAGGCCGGGCCCGGTGACCATATCCTGGTAATGAGCAACGGTGGTTTTGGCGGACTGCATGGCCGTTTGTTGCAGGCCTTGCAGCAAAAGTAACCGCCGATTTTTTCGGGCTCCTGCAAAAATGGAGTGCCGCGGCCGCAAGAAATAGGTATAAACCGAGGCAGCGGAGTTTCCAGGGTTCCTGTGTGACAGGAAGGACTGATTCGGATCTTATAAAAAGAACCAATAGTAAAAATCAAAGAAGCGCCGCGATGACTCAGAAGCCTGATAAGACGATCAAGCATTCCAGGGACACTCTGCGCATTGCCAGGTCCGCGCCCAAAACCATAGGCAAGTATGAGATCCTGGGTGAACTGGGGCGCGGCACCAGCGGAATCGTCTATAAGGGTTATGATCCTTTCGTGCGGCGCGAGGTTGCCGTCAAAGTGGGTGTGACCGAGCAGCCCGGCGACCCCGAGCAGACACAGCAGATTCAACGGGATTTCTTTGCCGAGGCCCACGCGGCCGGCAAACTGCAGCACCCTCATATCGTTTCGCTTTACGATGCCGGCATCGAAGGCGATTACAATTATCTGGTGATGGAATACGTCAACGGCGAAACCCTGCTGGAGTATTGCCGGCGAAAGGGTAAAAGGCTCAGTGCCGAGAAAGCCCTGGAGTGCATGTTCAAGTGCTGCCGCGCGCTCGAATACTCGCACCGGATGGGCGTAATTCACCGCGATATCAAACCCAGCAACATCATGCTCAGTCATGAGGGCGAAACCAAGTTGATGGATTTCAGTATCGCCGAAATCACCCAGGGCTTGCAGTTTACTCCCGACCTGGTCATGGGGTCGCCCAGCTATATGTCACCCGAACAGGTGTTAAAAAAGGAAGTCGGGCCGCAGAGTGATTTATATTCCCTGGGTGCGGTGATGTATCAACTGCTGACCGGCGAGCGCCCTTTTGCTTCCGAGAATGTCCAGGATGTTTTTAAAAGCATTGTTAACACCCCGGCGCCGTTGCTCAGCAGGAAACGTCCCGACTTGCCGCAGGCCCTGTCGGATATCATCGAGAAAGCGATGAGCAAAAATCCGGCTGACCGTTTTCAAACCGGCCAGGAGATGGGCGCGCAACTGACCCGGGTGTATGACGACCTGCGCTACGCGGAACGCAAAATCACTCAGCGGGAAAATCGCGATGCCTTGATGAGTTTGAGCTTCTTCAGCGGTTTTTCCCACGAGGACATCGACGAGATCATGGCGGCCAGCACCATGCTGACATTCCCGCCGGGCACCGTCGTTATCCAGGAAGGCGATATCGACAATTCCTTTTACATAATTGTGCGTGGCGACGTCGAAGTGCGCAAGGCGGACCGCCTGATCGTCACCCTGCACGAGGGCGACTGCTTCGGCGAGATCGGTTTTCTGATGTCCAGCAAGCGCACCGCCTCGATCATCTCGATCACCGACGTGCTGGTGCTCAAGGTCAATGCCATTCTCATGGAAACGGTTTCCAAGGAGTGTCAGCTGCGCTATTACAAAGCGTTCAACGAAACCCTGATCTACCGCCTCGCCCTCACCAGCGCCCGTTTGTCCGCTCTTCAATAAACAATAATTAACCACGGAGAACACGGAGCGCACGGGGTAAAAAACTTTAAGACAAAAACATAAAAGATTTAAAGTCTTAAAAAGGTTTCCCGACTTTATCTTTCAACTTATCCTTTTACTTTTATTTTCTTTTCTCTGTGTTCTCCGTGTGCTCTGTGGTTAAATGATTTTGAATTTAAATCCCGTGTCCCCGTGGTTAAATTATGTTATAAAAAGCCATGTCGAAACAGACCATCGCTCTCGCCATGACCGGTGCATCCGGCGCGCCTTACGGCTTGCGCCTGTTGCAGTGTTTGCTGGAGGCCGAACAGGCGGTTTATCTGATGCTGTCCAAACCGGCGCAGGTGGTTATCGGTATGGAGACCGACCTGTCGCTACCCGGCCGGCCGAAGGAAATCGAGCGGTTTTTCGTCGAGCGTTTCCAGGCGCGGCCCGGCCTGCTGAGGGTGTTTGATCGCGAGCAATGGACCGCGCCGGTGGCCAGCGGTTCCAGTGCGGCCGATGCCATGGTCATTTGCCCGTGCACCACCGGCACATTGGCCGCGGTGGCGGGCGGCGTATGTGACAATCTTATTCATCGCGCGGCGGATGTCATGCTCAAGGAGCGCCGCAAGCTTATTCTGATGCTGCGGGAAACGCCTTACTCCGCCATTCATCTTGAAAACATGCTGCGCCTGACCCACGCCGGCGCGGTAATCATGCCATCCAACCCCGGCTTTTATCACAAGCCCGGGCGCGTCGAAGATCTGGTGGATTTCATGGTGGCCAGAGTCCTCGACCACCTCGGCGTCGATCAACGCCTGCTGCCCCGCTGGGGGATGGAAGGTTATGGAGACTGACTTTTTAGAGCAACGTTCTCACGCTAAGGCGCGAAAAATAAAAATCCCCCTAATAACAAAGAGATCTGCGGCAGCGCAATCCTTACTATTGCCGAAATGTGGTTTTCACTGGTTTTCTTTGCGTCTTAGCGCCTTCGCGTGAGATCGTGATTTGATTTTTTATCTCGAAGAGATGGATTCCTCGGCTTCGTCGGCGGCGTCTTCGGTTTCATCGGCGATCTCTTCCCCTGCATCCTCCACGCTATCGGCGGTTGATTCCGCTGCATCTTCGATGGTGTCGCCTACATTCCTGTCGTCATTTTCACATCCGGCCAATCCAAAACTTAACAGGCCGGCCAGTATATAAGCTAAAATACGAATGCTCATCATGATTCTCCTTGGTTGCGATCAAAAATATCCACTTGCCTTAAAGGTAATTAATCTTAGGCATTACTGCAATTTGATTCCATACGAATGTGGTTTCGCCCAACCGTTTTTATGGATATTTTTATTGATTGAGACATGGTTTGAATTTTTCAGGCGATTTTGTTTCCGATCTTCCTGTTCTTTCATCGAAGGTTAAATGCCGGAACGACTATGGATTCTCTCGCTCTATTGCTATCGCGTGTTCAATTCGGATTCACAATAAGCTTTCATATATTGTTTCCGACGCTGACGATAGGCTTGTCGATTTATATCGCCTTTCTGGAAGGCATGTGGTTGAAGACGCGCAATGAGATTTACAAAAAACTTTGTTTGTTCTGGGCGAAAATATTTGCTTTGAGTTTCGGCATGGGCGTGGTGTCGGGTATCGTGCTTTCGTACGAGGTCGGCACCAATTTCAGCCGCTTTGCCGACGCGACCGGTAATGTGCTAGGACCGCTGTTTACCTATGAAGTCATGACCGCGTTCTTTCTCGAAGCGGGGTTCCTGGGCGTTATGCTGCTGGGCTGGAACCGCGTCAGTCCCCGACTGCATTACACGGCTACGTTGATGGTGGCGTTGGGCACCACCTTGTCGGCTTTCTGGATTTTGTCGGCCAATTCCTGGATGCAAACGCCGGCGGGCGCCGAGTTGCGCGATGGAGTGTTTTACGTTCAGAATTGGATGGAGGTGGTTTTTAATCCATCCTTTCCCTACCGGTTGGGTCATATGCTGCTGGCGTCCTTGCTGACGACAACTTTTTTTGTCGCCGGTATCTGCGCCTGGTATGTGTTGAAGGGTCGTGAAACGGCATTCGCGGCCCGGGCGTTCAGGTTGGCGATTCTGACAGCCGCATTGCTGGCGCCACTGCAAATACTGATGGGAGATTTGCACGGTTTGAACGTGTATAAGCATCAGCCGACCAAAGTGG
>DASVCP010000371.1:0-9557 GCA_036381555.1 Gammaproteobacteria bacterium | reverse complement strand
GCCGGTCAAGGTTTCAGTCATATCCCATGCCAGTGTATAACCCGAGACCGGCGCCGACGTGTTATTGGTGACGGTAATGTTCACCTGGAACCCCGCGCCCCAGTCGTTGACGATGTCGTAACCCACTTCACAATCGGCGGCGTGAACGGCCGACGCGAACAACGCCGGCACCACCGGAATACCTGTCCAAACAAATTTTAAAAGAACATGGATAAATTTGCGTTTACTCATGACTTCCCCTCCTTTCCTGTTTAGTTTTCGATTGCCTTGTTTCCTGAAGCCCCGGGCATATACCGCGGAAAACGATCTTACTGAAAATAAAAAAACTGTTCGCCTTTACTGTAAAAGTACAACTTTAGTGTATAAAACCGGACGGAATTCCTAGGAAAACTACATACCCCCATCGGGACATAATTTTTTACGACAAGGCATGCTTCACTTTGGGGTTGTTCATTGCTACCTTTCTCTTCACTTACCTGGCAGGAGTCATCGCCTGTCTAATCGGGCACGGGGCGACACTAACTTGAAATCCAACCAGAAATACACCGCCTTAAATAATCTTTCAGATTATTTTAAAAATCTTTCACGGTGGCCTGAGGCTCCGGAGACAGGAAAAATATATGCTTTATAAGGTTATCGCCGGTAAATCTCCGCAGAGCGGCATCCCGGACAGAATGGAAATCTTTCAGCCATGCTGATCGTGGCCTGGGGTCTCAATATCGCCGCGGTCAGCATCCTGGTCCATCTGGCGCTGAACCTGCTTTTCAGCCATGGAAAGCAGCGCCAGGCCAGGTATCTCGCCGCTTTCCTGCTGGGCATCGCCTGCTACTCCCAGCATAGTTTCTTCAGATGGGAAGTGTTCTCCTCGCCCGAGAATCAGACGCTGTTCCTGTTTTTCGACCTGGATCAGAACGGGGCTTATTGGGCGCATTTCGGTCTGTGGCTGATCGCCGAGTCGGTGCCGTGGACGCTGTGGGCGTTTTTAAGATTGGTCTGCCGGGACAACAAGGATTCTTTTCCAGTCCTCTTCGCACCGTTTGTGTTCGTTCTGATTGCGAACGTCTATGTCGTTTGTACAAGGTTCAACGCGCCGTTTGTGCTGCACTTCTCCAACGGCGTTAACCTGCTTTTGTTGTTCATGGGCCTTTACGAACTCCTTCACGATATTCAGTCCGACCTGTCGAACAGCCGGAGGCGGTTCCGCAACATCGTGATCATGATTCTCCTGACCCAGATACTGGTGATTTTTTACATGGAAGTCAGCGAACCGATGTGGAAAAACCTCGGCTGGCTGTTTGGGACGCGGCTGGTTGTACTGGCCTCTTCGTTGTTCGTTTCCCTGCTGTATTTCCAGGCGTCGGCCGAAGCCATATCGGAAATTTTCTATTGCGGCCGCGGCAAACCGGCAAAAAGCCGCAAAGCCCTGTCCCGCGACGCCGGAAAGCTGATCGGGCTTTTGGAGACGGAAACCCTGTATAAAGACCCCGATCTGTCCGTGGCTTTTCTCGCGAAACGCATGGAAATACCCGAGTACAAACTCAGGGATCTTATCAGGAACGAACTCGGCTTCAGAAACTTTAACGCCTTTATCAACAAGTTCAGAATCGAACACGCCGTAAAACGTTTTCAGGAGGATTCCGATACGCCCGTGGCCGTTATCCAGCTCGATTCCGGTTTTAAATGTCATCCGCCTTTCAACCGCGCCTTTCGCGAAATACACGGCGTCTCTCCCGGCGAATACCGGAACAGGTTGAAGAAACGGATTACGACAATGCAACCTTCGTATCCCAAAACCAAGTAAGGAGCCTTAAACGGCTCCTTACTTTAAACGTGAAAGTCAACGGGTCTTGTTTTGGCCGGTCGCGGGTTATTCCGGCTCGCAAAATCCGCCTGAAATTTCAATCTCGATCGAATCCGACGCAATGTTGCCGAGCGAGTCGGCGACTTCCACGGTCAACACGGCATCGACCTCCTCATCGCAATCAAGCCCTAAACCCGGCGTCCAACTACTGTTTCCTCCTGTCGCGATCATCTGTGTAGCCTGCCCGTTCAGATCGATAAACCATGTGTATGTATAGGAATCGGATCCAAAGACGGGCACCGCGGCCGCGGTCAGCGCCTGCGCCTCCCGATCGCCAAGTGTCAAATCATTCCAGCCCGGCGTTACGATGCGCGTCCGTAATCGGCCGTCATCGATCACGTTAACCCGCGCGGTGTCATTACCGGTGCCGCTCGCATTCGTATAGAAAGCGGTAATTTCGCCGCTTCCCGGAGAGAGGAAAGTATAGGTATGACCGCAACCCGCCCCCAGCGCCATGTCCACCGCCGTTCCGTTCAGTACCGGTTCGGCCCAGTGCATGCTGTCGCAGTTGGAGAATAGACCCGGGAAAATCGAATCATTCAGCACCGTGGCGACATAATGCTCCGGCAGTCCGGCATGCACCTCGGCGAAAAGCTCGGGTTGAGTAATGCGCACCACCGGCGGTGACGGTTCGAACAGAATGGTGACTTCGTCGGCGCCGGATCTTCCGGCCGAGTTGATGGCACTCGCCCGGATCACGCGCGCGCCGGGGCCGCTGGGGGCGTAAACAACGCTGTTGCCGATACCGATAAAGCCTTCGACGTTGCTGCTCCAGGTTATCGTTAACTCGCCGTCGGCGATATCACCGGCGCGGCCGTTGAGCGTAATTAAACCGGGCGCATCGAAATTTTCGCCGTCCCGCGGCGCGGTGATCTCCACAAACGGCGGAAGAACATCGGGATTGCCGAGTGCACAGCCGGTAGCCAGGTAGGCGTCGACAAACCGTCCCGCCGGCCCGCCGGAACGGCCGATCTGCAAACAGGTTTCGATATCGCCGGCGCCTTGCGACAAGTCCGAAGCCCACACCAGCGCAGCAATCCCGGAAATAAACGGCGTGGAGAAACTGGTGCCGGAGACATACTGGTACTGACTGCCGAGGAAGTTATCCGGGTCACCGGAAACCATAGCGGTACCGGTTGCCCAGTAGTCGACGTCCTCGTCGCCAAAATTGGAGTCCGACGCACGGTCCTTGACCGTAAACTCGGTCGCGCCTACGCAATGCACGCCGCGGTTCTCGCAGGGGAAGCGCCAACTTTCTTCCCAGGGACAAACCGTGACAATTTCAAAACCCTCACCACCCCACAAACCGGCGATAGAATCGCTGACCGGTTCACGCACGGTGTAACAATAATCCTGATCGATATTCGAACCGTGATTGCCTGCCGACCCGAATATCAACGTGCCGAGTTGCCGGGTTGCCATACTGCTTATTTCCCCCGGCTCGGCGGTAAAAAACAGGTACCAGGGTATGCCCACACTGCTGCTGACATTGATAATCCGGTTGCCACGCAGGGTTAAATCGCTGATGCCCTCGGTGAAAACCACGGGAAATCCGCCACCCCAGGCCAATGTCACCGCGGAAACCGGCCCGCCGGGTCCGGCGCCCGCAAAGAAATTATTGGGTTCGGCAAAGCCGGCATTCGCCACATGCAAGCCATGCCAGGGCTTAAGCAGATTGTTTCCGATCAACCTGAGGGAAAAAATATCGCTCTCCCCATCCAGAAAACCGACGCCGACTGCAGGGTAACCGCCGTCGAGAATACCGACCGGAACCTTGGCACTCTGAGTAAGCTTGCCACTGTAAAACATTCTTTCCCAGGCCAGATCCACGCGATGCAACACCAGATGCGCCCAAGTCAGCGCGTTGCTGCCGCGGTCAAACGAGCCGGGCGAAGCCGTCCCATCGGTAAATTGACCGTCGACAAAACCGTCGAGAGTCACCGCATCCGGCGGCATCAGGAAATTGATGCCCGCCAACGAGCCGCGCCGAATCTCTTCTGTCACGATAGCCAGCAACCGCAATGCGTCTTCCGAGGAAGCCCGTTGCAGGCCGTAGTATGGAACTGAACGCGACAACGTCGCCGCCAATGTATCCGGATCGGCCAGCGACAGGTCCACCCTCAGCACGTGGGTCGCCGGTTGCAACGGCAGGTTGCGGCTCAACGTATAAACTTCAACGGCATCCCAACGCTGTTTGATGGCGTCGAGTTCCTCCGCGTCGTCGGTAACCACATAAATTTCATTACTGACAAAATCCAGCGGTTCACCGGTGGAAGAGAGCAACCTGACAACCGGCCGGGCACCGCCGTCGCTATAAGGAGGCAGTTCGCTGACCGACGGCGTCAGACTGGTATCCACGGCAAAGCTGAAAGGTTCCAGGTCGTGTGTGTCAAAATCGGTCAATTGATAGAACTCGATCAACAAACGCGGCGCCAGTTCATCGTTCATTTCGCGTGAGGCAAAGCGGCTGGTCAAGCCGTCGTTCGACACAATCGCCCAAGCCATCGGCGAACCCTGGCGCTGGCCGTAGAGAAATGCCTGCGCATCCCCGGTCACATCGAACTGCACGGTGCTAATGTCCACGCTGTTACCCGGCGCACCGGCCGCGCCGGGATCCCAGGCGCCGTCCCAGGAACCGGTTGCCGGCTGCATGTCCCAACTATCGTAAACCGTGCAGCGTTCAGTGAACTGTCCGCTGTCCCGATCGTCCGCGCAGTTCCAGGTTACCGAGCTTTCGACCCAGGGTTTTATCATGGGCCGCGCCGTCATGTTGCCGTTTGACGGCAACGTGTTACGAAGCTGTAAGGTTACTTTTGAAACAATCTGTCCGCGGCCCACCCTGCTCAGTATGGACTCGCGGTCAAACTCAACCAATGCATGACGGTCGCCGGAAACTTCAAGCGAGCTGACAGCCCCGTAACTCCTTCTTGGATCGTCCTCTCGTACCGTTGAGTCGGATACCGCCAGGCTGTTTATTTCATTTTCACAGGTTTTATTGAAATCCACCTCTGCTGTCACCTTGTTCAGGGACCAGGCAGGCGCATTGTTAACCCATGCAAGCGACAATGCATTGTCATGGCGACCGGGAAAGAAAGTTGTCGGCTGTCGCCGGTTCTCCGCATCCGGCAAAAAATTGTTATTCGGGCCAACAGGAATTGTGACGGCTTGATCGTTGGGATTTTCATAGCCGAAGACGCCTGCATAGGTTCCGTGCGGACGCCGGGAAACGCAGGTAAAAACAGGCACCACATTAAATACGATATCATCCCAGAACCCGAAAGGCCTCAAAACCAGATTTACATTTGGGTCGATATCCACCGATTTGGCAAATACGGCTCCGTAATGCATCTGGCCGCCGGTGCCCAGACGCACTTCCGCGTTGGGAGCGACCAGCGTTGCTTTCAACGTTTTATCGATTCCCGGGGATTCGTTGCCCGCATACGCGATTAACAAGCTGTTTTGCGGTCCGTCAAACCCGGTTTCACCACGAACAATCAACCTGCTGCGAACATAGAGGAAAACCGGTCCGGAGCGGGTATCGAACACGATGTGTGATTGCGGTTCCAGAACCAGCTCATCCATGTAATAAGCGCCGCTGGCCAACCGTAGTCTGGAGCGGGAAAACGCGGTGACTTTTCTATACGCTCCCGGATGCAGAATTCCTTCCGAGTCCGGCGTGAGAATGAAATCATTTAGCGATGCAGGGAATTCAACCGACCATGATAACGTTCTGATATCGATCGCCGCATTGGATGTTTGAACGCCGGACACCGACGTATTGTTTCCCAATGCAATCGATTGAGCGGAAACGATATCGCCGTCGACGATAGCCCTATCCCGGATATCGACGCCGGCCAGGCTCACGACACTGCCGGTCTTGCTCTCCACATCGTTCAGTGTCGATTGCGATCCCGAATTCACAATCAGCGCACCCTGCCCGCCGTTATCGAGAATTTTCGCTCCGCTCGCGATCCGCAGCTTTTCCATGGCACCCACCGCGACATTCTCGACCGATTCGCTTACGGGTATCTGAACAGTGAAGTTGATATGTTCGGAGCAAACCTGTTGCGTGTATACACAAAAAAGCAATGCACATAAAACTTTTACCTTGCGTTTCATAGCTTTACTCCTTGAAATAAACTTGACAGACGTATCCTCGAATGAGGCGTAGTGAACGGGCATAACGCTTCTCGCCGGAATCCCGCTTTTATCAACGCCACTTGTTATTCGGGCTCGCGTTATCCGGCATAGGGCCAAAATATCCGGGCGCCGGCAATACTAGGTCGCCCCCAAGAGTGCTGTCAAAACGGAAAATAAAATGGATTTTTTACTGAAAAATCTTTCAGAAAATTTCAGAAATCTTTCGTATGTTATCCACGAGGCCGAGGTGCGGCTTTTTTAAAAAGACGAAGTTCGCACCATGCTCTGTCTTTACAGTAGATTGGTACCGCCCTGGAGGAATTAAATTTAACCACCTTACTGCAACCGTACTGCCGACGATGCCGCTCCCGTACCCAATGGCCGGACGGTTGCTTATTGCAAAAATGACCGGCACAATGACCCTACGTCCGAAGCGGGTTTCATGCCAAAAAAACATGGAAGCGAATGCAAAACGCGAACTGACGTTGAGAGCGCTCGTTACGGGCGCAATGCTCGGAGTACTGCTGACTCCCTGCAACGTGTATAGCGGTCTGAAAATCGGCTGGTCATTCAATATGTCGATCACCGCCGCACTGCTGAGTTACGCCTTCTGGAAAACCCTGCAACAGCTGCGCTTCACGCGGCCATGGCTGCTGCTGGAAAGCAACATCAACCAGACGACGGCGTCTTCAGCGGCCTCGATCGTTTCCGGCGGCCTGGTCGCGCCGATTCCGGCGCTGACGCTACTCACAGGCCAGCAGTTATCCTGGTTTGAACTGATACTGTGGGTGTTCAGCGTCAGTTTTCTGGGCATCTGGGTGGCCTGGTTTCTGCGCCGTCAGTTTCTGGAGACCGCCTCACTGACGTTCCCGGCCGGCGTGGCCACTGCCGAAACACTCAACGATATTTTTGCGCACGGTCATGAAGCAGTGAAGCGCGTAGCCGCGCTGTTCTCCGCCGCATTACTGGCCGGCGCGGTGAAATGGCTCGATGCGCTACTGACGATTCCAAGACTGAGTCTGCCGTTTACCCTGCCGGGCAAAGGCGCGCTTGCCGCGATGCCCGGCGTCAGTCTTAAAAACCTTGGCTTCGCGCTGGACCCGTCGCCGTTACTTGTCGGTTTCGGTGCGATTATCGGTCTGCGCACCGGCGTGTCACTATTACTGGGCGCCGTGTTGGCGTGGGGCGTGATGGGACCTTCGATTCTTTATAGGGGCTGGGCACAAGCCGGCGAATCCGTTCCCGATGCCTTCTGGTTCGCCTCGCTGCTGGAATGGTTGTTATGGCCGGGAGTGGCGCTGATGGTCATGTCCTCGTTGATGTCGTTTGCGCTGCTGTTCATCAAATCGCGGCAACCCGACGGACAACGCAAAGGCAAGCAGACCAGTGATCAACAGAATGAAATCACATCGGTGCCGGTAAAACTCATTTTCCCGGCCGGATTTATTCCCGGTCTCGGCATTGCCTTTATTCTCGTCGCCAAGTTGCAGATACTGTTATTTGGCATCGATGCGTTAACCGCCGTACTGGCGGTGCCGCTGGCGTTCATTCTGGCCGTGGTGGCCGGACGCGTGGTGGGTGAAACGGGCATTTCGCCGATCGGCGCCATCGGCAAGGTTTCACAACTCAGTTTCGGCATGATCTCACCGAACAATGTTGTGGCGAATTTGATGACGGCGAATGTTGCCGGCGGCGCCGCCGGGCAATGCGCCGACCTGTTGAACGATTTCAAAACAGGTTTGCTGGTCGGCGCGACACCCGTGTACCAGGTGATCGCGCAGGTAGTCGGCGTGTTGACCGGCAGCATCGCCGGCAGCCTGGTTTACCTGTTGTTGATTCCCGACCCCGCCGCAATGCTGATCACCAAGGAATGGCCGGCGCCGGCGGTGGCAACCTGGCAAGCGGTCGCCGAAACCCTGCAACACGGCCTGGCGACGATACCGGTGCACGCGCGTTACGCCGCGCTGATCGCCGGCATTGCCGGACTCTTGCTGGCGCTCGGTGAAAAATACCTGCCGCGCCATTATGGCCGTTGGCTGCCCAGCGCACCGGCCCTCGGCCTGGCGTTCATCATACCCGCCTCGATCAGTATCGCCATGTTCATCGGCGCGCTGCTGGCGTTCGCGTTGCAACGGTTGGCGTTCAGCTGGTCGCAACGCTTCCTGATCGCCTGCGCCGCCGGCCTGGTCGCCGGCGAAAGCATCGCCGGTGTGATTACCTCGGCGCTGGCGATAGTCGGTTAAAGGAAGAGAGGTTTTTTTATAAATTTAACCACGGACGACCGCCCGCACGAGGAACGAGTCGTATTACAGGTGAAGTGCATCCGCAGATTTTTGCTCCTGCAAAATCTGCATTCCCGCCATCCATGGCGGTTATTGCAGGAGCAAACTTTCTGCGTACACGGAGAACACGGAGACAAAAAAATTACTTTAAAGAATAACCCTGACACTCTTGTACAACACGTATTCGTTACCCAGAGTCTTACCGAATTTTCTTTGATCAGATCCTCCATGGATCCCGGCAATTGTCCATGATCTTCCCTGTATCGCTGCATTGCTATGCCTATTACTCGTAGCATGTGAAAAGTATAACTCTCTTTCGTATGCCCAGTCCTGACGTTCAAGGCCGGTACCATCACTCCCGCAACAAGAATTGATACCAATAGGATGACAAGTGTCTTTCACTTGTTTGAGAAAAAATTAAAACGCATTATTCATCTTCTTTTTTTAATTTTTATCCCTCCGTGTTCTCCGTGCGCTCCGTGGTTAAATTCTTTTTTTAAATAAGATCTCTCTTCCTTAACCTCCGTGGTTAAGGTTTTTTATAACTCTCCGGCGGGCCGAGGTAGCTGGGACGCAGGCCGCCGGTGTCGACTACGATGCGTTCGAATACAACCCCGGGTGTCACCATCCACAACTTGAGCACGTGGTGGCCCGGCTTTTCGATGCGGTGACGGCTGGTCAGACGGGTAACGCCGTCTCCGACCGACACTTCCCACGCGCGTTCCGTGGGATTGTTGCCCAGCCTGACGATTTGCGGGGCTTCGTTGTCGAACGACACGGCGAAGCGCAGGCCTTCACCCGGTTGAAAATCGAGCGACGGCGCGGTGTGGACTTCTACGCTGACATTGCCGGCGGAAAAGAAATGCAGGTCGTACTCCAGCCGCGGCGCGTCGCCGCCGGGACGTTGTTCCGGCGCGGTGACGGGGAATGCCGTGACGCCGCCGAGCGTGCGGCCGAAATTCGGCAACGTTTGCCAGTGGATATCGCCACGGTCGATTGCGCGGTGGAAATACGGCGCTTCGATGGCGATGTGGCCGTCGCTTTCGACGAAGCCCCGCACGTCCGCCGGTCGTTTGCGCACCGGCAGGGTCACCTGCATCGGCTCGCCGGCATCGGTTTCGATGGTGATGACAGCGTGGGCTTCGCTGATCTTCATGGCCTCCCAGTCGGCGCCGACTTCCAGGCGTACCATTTCATCGACCTTGCCGGCAGCGGGTTTCAGCGTGATCCACGGCTGGTCGGCCGACGCTTTGTAGTGAAACGCTTCATCGCCC
>DASVCP010000370.1:0-2380 GCA_036381555.1 Gammaproteobacteria bacterium | reverse complement strand
TGGCGACAATTTCATCGAACAGAAACGCGGCCCATCGGCCGCTCGAACCGGCTACGCCGGTACACTGATGATCAAGCATACTCCCGCTCCTTCGGCCCGGGTGTGCCGACAAATGTCAAATACCGAACATGTTTTGAAAAGTCAAAACAGCCTAACCGCATTACTTTTCAATTTCAACATGTTTTTTATTTGACATCATGACCGCGATTACCTAAATTGACCCCGGTGCAAAGAGGGTGACCGATGGTCAACGACGACAGGATTTACGAGATAATCCGGAAAAACATCAAGGGCCTGCGGGAAAAGCATCCGCGGACCGAAGAAAAAATCACCCAGCTGCAACTGGCCGCGGCGATCGGCATCGAGCGAAGCACGCTGACCAATATCGAGCTCGGCAATCAGAGGCCGCCCGTTCACGTGCTTTACCGTTTGTGCGATTACTTCGGCATCGCCATGGAAGAATTAATGCCGGGCCTGGAGGAGGTCCGAAGCGCGCCGCACACCACGCGGATCGGCGTAGGGCCGGATCAGTACGAATTGCCCAGCAAAACGCACGCAGCCATCGACCGGCTTCGCGCAAAACATATTCTGAGAACCGATAACGAACATCGCGACTGACCATGCGCCCGATAAACGCCATCAACGCAAAAGTCCGGCAATTACTGGACGGACATTCGGTTAACAGCGCTCCCGTCGACGTATATCGCATCATCAAGGATGAAGGCATCAACCTGTCGCTGGAGGAAATGGAAGACGATCACTCGGGGGTGCTGCTGGTGGAAAACGGAATTGCCGCGATAGCGGTCAACAGCACTCATCACCCGCACAGGCAGCGTTTTTCGGCAGCGCACGAACTGGGACATTTCATTCTGCACAGCCGCGGGCGCGACCGCCTGTTTGTCGATAAGGCCTACCGGCGCAGCCAGGTATCAAGTTCGGGCACGGACAAAGACGAAATCGAAGCCAACCGTTTCGCCGCCGCACTGCTTATGCCGGAGGATCTCATTCGCGGGTATATCGGCAACGAGCCGATTACCGACATGGATATCGCCAAGCTGGCGTTGAAGTTTCAAGTCAGCGAGCAGGCCATGACATTGAGGCTCGTCAACCTCGGGTTAATCGAGTCCTGACCTCCTGCAAACAGACGTTAATCCTGTAAAACCTGCTTGATCGACGCCAGCAGCCCGGACAATGCCGGTGCTTCCACGGGTTTGACCAGATGATGATCAAAACCGGCTTCCTCGGACTGACGACGATCCTCTTCCTGTCCCCAGCCGGTCAGGGCAATCAATGTCATTCGTGAACTCCATGGCGCACGCCTGATTCGCCGGGCTACCTCGTAACCGTTCATGCCGGGTAGACCGATATCGAGCAGCACGATATCGGGCCGGTATTCGGCGGCTGTGCCGATCGCTTCCGGTCCGTCATGGGCGGTGCGGACCTTGTGCCCCATGATCTGCAGCAACATGCTTAAACTGGTGGTGGAGTCCCGATCGTCATCGACAACCAGAATACGCAAAGAAGTATTGGAAGCAGCCCTGCCGGTTTTATCATGCTCCGGTTCGGGCTTGTGCGCGGGTTTATCGGCAACCGGCAACCGGACAACGAATTCACTGCCGCGGTCCCGCCCCGCACTGTTGACTGTAATGCTACCACCGTGCATTTCCACCAGTCGTTTGACCAGTGTCAGTCCGATACCCAAGCCGGTCTTTGACTGGCCGCTGGTGCGATCCGCCTGTTTAAACATTTCAAATATATCTGACTGCACCTCGACTGGAATCCCTATACCCGTATCACGCACGGTAATGACGGCCTCCTCTCCCCGTCGCTCGGCTGTCAGCGTGATACTGCCGTCGGCGCCGGTGTATTTGGCTGCATTATTCAATAGATTCGACACCACCTGAGCCAGGCGGGCGCGGTCGGCGTTAAGATAAACGGGGTCGGCCGGGACCGTGAAATTAAAATCCTGCCCGTACATTTCGAGCAGGGGCTGGCTGGCCTCTACGGCCTCATACACGATCTCCGACAGGCCCACCTGCTCCGTGCGCAGCTCCAACTGGCGGCGAATAATGCGGGAAATATCCAACAGGTCGTCCACCAATCGTGTCATCTGCCGTATTTGCCGGTCGATCAACCCCAAAACATTTTGCAGTTCGGGATCGGGCGGGCTCTTCAGGTTCAACACCTGCAACGCATTGCGGATAGGCGCCAGCGGAGTTCGCAATTCGTGCGACAGGATGGCCAGAAACTCGTTCTTATGGCGGTCCGCCTCCTTCAAAAGCTCCTCGGCACGCCGGCGTTCGCTGATATCAACAACGACGTTGACCGCACCCAAAACCCGGCCACCATCGTCAAAAATCGGACTGGCATGAGCCAGCGC
>DASVCP010000369.1:0-3417 GCA_036381555.1 Gammaproteobacteria bacterium | reverse complement strand
GGGCCGCGGCATCCTGAACCGACACCAGCCCGGCGTTAAATCCCGGCAATTGATTCACATCGACTGGCTCAGACAAACGGATAGCGCTTTCGACCTCAAGCGGTTCGGCGGCTATGTTTTCCGCCGCCAATTGACGGAGATAATCATCACGAGTGGTCTGCAGCAGATTTACCCGTAATGTCATCGGCGCCTGCTTTAACCCCGCTTGCAGCAACCCTTCCCAGCTTTCGGGCCAATCATGTCGAACAGTATCGATAAGCCAGGAAGGGCTCGCATAACGCGCCACCGGATCGGCCATGGCGCGTTCGAGCAGCTGTTCCCGGCGCCGCATAAAATTGCGCAAAACGCCGTTGACCAAGCCTTTTGCCCAGCCTTTACCCGCGCTTTCGGCACATTCCACCCATTCGGAAACAGCCGCGTAACCCGGAGTACGGTTTTCACACAACTCGAATAACCCGGCCAGCAACAGGCAGCGAATATCCAGATCACGTTGTTTCAGCGGCCGGTCCACCAGCAAATCCAGAACCGCGGACAGCCGATGGTGAAAACGCAAAGTCCCGTAGCTAATCGCCTGAACGTAAGCGCGCAGCCGGATATCGGCCAGTTGTTGTTGAACGGCCGGCAAACTTTTAGAGAGCGACTCGCCCTCATAGACCACTCGCTGCAATACTCTCGCAGCCGCCAATCGCTCACTGTGCAGCAATTCTTTCACCCGCCCAATCGTCGTCCGTTCAAATCATGGGCATTGACGAAATCCCTGACCGGCATTGCCCGACCGCCCGGTAACTGCAGTTCCAGCAGACTCAGTGAACCTTGGGCCGTCGCAACAATCACGCCTTCGGGACCGCTGCGCATTACTTCTCCCGGTCGCCTGTCACCAGGATGCTCCGCGGTTGCGATCGCGCGCCAGATGCGAAGCGCCCGCCCGTCCAGAGCCGTTTGGGCGACAGGCCACGGATTGAATGCCAACACCTGCCGTTGTATCTCCACTGCCGGCGCATGCCAATTTATATCCGCCTCGCTTTTATCCAGCTTGGTTGCGTAAGTCGCCAGCGTGGAATCCTGCACTTGAGGCTCAAACCCTTTTCCGCCCGTCTCATTAAACCTGTCCAGGTACTTGAGCAACAGCTCGGCGCCCAACATCGACAGTCGATCATGCAACTCGCCGGCTGTCTGGGTCGGCACAATCGGAACAACGCGGCTGGCCAGCATCGGGCCGGTATCCAAACCCGGTTCCATTTGCATAAGCGTAATGCCGGTTTCCTGATCACCGGCCATAATGGCCCGCTGTATCGGCGCCGCGCCGCGCCAGCGTGGTAACAGTGAAGCATGAATATTGATGCAACCAAAACGGGGAATATCGAGCACTGCCTTTGGCAGAATCAGGCCATAAGCCGCCACCACCATCATGTCCGCCCGCCAGGAATCGAGGCGGCTGACAGTGCCGGGGTCCTTGAAATTCAGCGGCTGTTCCACCGGCAATCCCGCTTCTTGTGCAAGCATCTTTACCGGGCTGGCCTGCAACCGGCGCCCGCGGCCCGCCGGCCGGTCGGGCTGTGTGTACACGGCCGCCACCGGGTAGCCGCCTTTGAGCAGAGCGCGCAACGCCGGCACTGCAAACCCCGGCGTTCCCGCATACACGATCCTGAGGGGCTTATCGAACATTATGTTTATCTTTATCAGCTCATCATGAAAAAGGGCGCCATAAGCGCCCAATCATCCAACACGATTTATCATCGGCAATGCCTTAAATCGCCGCGCGCGAAGCCCTGGAAGGCAATTCTCCCAACCGTTCCTGTTTCTCAAGCTTTTTGCGTATCCGCTGACGCTTCAGGGGAGAGAGATAGTCGACAAACAACTTGCCGTTCAAGTGATCAATTTCATGCTGTATACACACTGCCAGCAGACCGTCCGCATCCATTTCAAACGGCTGGCCTTCCCGATCCAGCGCTTTCACTTTGATATTCTCCGCCCGCCTTACAACTTCATAGAAACCGGGCACAGACAGACAACCTTCCTGCATTTCTTCCTCACCTGCCCGGCTGATAATTTCAGGATTGATAAAAAACAACGGCTGAGTATGGTCTTCACTGATATCGACCACCAGTACCCGCTTGTGCACATTCACCTGGATCGCGGCAAGGCCGATACCCGGCGCGGCATACATGGTTTCCAGCATATCGTCGAGCAGCCGGCGGATATCATCATTCACCTCCTGGACGGGTTCGCAAACCTTCCGCAAGCGCTCATCGGGAAAATGTAGAATATCTAGTATTGCCATAAGTTTTCGAATAACATTTGCGTAGTTTTACAAATACCTTGCCTAAGACTATGATACTAATGCTATTTCCAACAAGAACACTGAAATAGCACGGTGAAACTTAGGACCGATTATAAGCCAATCGGTTCGCCTTCAACACAGGGCAGAGAAATGCAAATGCTCCTACATATCGTCAAAACCGCTATCCCGGGCGTTATTTTAGCAGTTCTCCTCGGCGCGTGTTCCAGCCAGGCCACCAGGCAAAGCGATTATTTTGATTATGATGAACCCCTGCCCGATGTTGCCGAACCGATGGAATCCGCCCCGGAATCGCCCGAACCGGCTCCGGTCCGCATCGCGTTGCGGGACGACGTGCCGGATCGATATGTCGTAAAAAAAGGCGATACCCTCTGGGACATTTCCTCCCTGTTTCTTCGCGACCCCTGGTTATGGCCCGAAATCTGGTATTTCAATCCACAGATAGATAACCCCCATTTAATATACCCCGGCGACATACTCACCCTGGTGTATGTTGACGGCAAGCCGCAACTGCGCGTCACCCGGGACGGCGCCACGACTGTCCAGCCGCCGGACACGGCTCCCGCCGGTATTGAAACTGTCAGACTCTCGCCCCATGTGCGGACGGAAGACCTCAAACAGGCCATCCCCACAATCCCGCTCGACGTCATCGGCCCGTTTCTGGTCAAACCGAGAGTTGTCAGTGAAGAGGAACTTGAAGCGGCGCCCTACATACTCAGCAGCCTGGACCGGCATCTCATCAACGCCAGCGGCAACACAGTCTACGCCCGTAACTTCAAAGAAGGTGCGGCCGACATCCGTTATAGTATTTTTCGCCCTGGGCGTGTTTTCAAAGACCCCAAAACGGACAAAGTGCTCGGCTATGAAACCACGCTGGTCAGCGAAGCAAAGCTGGTGGAGCCGGGTGACCCGGCCACATTGGTGCTGACACGAAGCCTACGGGAGACGCTCAACGGTGATCGCATACTGCCGGCGGACAGCGGCAGAATCAGCCACAATTTTATTCCCAAGGCCCCGTCCACCAGGGTTGAAGGCCAGATTATCGCCCTGGTTGACGCGATTTCGCATGCCGCCCAGCGGCAGGTTGTCGTCATCAATCTGGGCGAACAGGATGGCAT
>DASVCP010000368.1:0-5878 GCA_036381555.1 Gammaproteobacteria bacterium | reverse complement strand
CACAGGCAGTTTTTCCGCGACCGCCAAGTCATAACCCTGTTTTGGTCCCAGCACCATAAGTGCGGTGGCCATGGCATCCGCATGCATACAGTTGTTGGCCAGCACCGTAACCGACGCCAATGCGTGATCGACAGGTCGTCCGTTGCGGGGATCGATAGTGTGTGAATAGCGTCTCCCGTCCCATTCGAAATAATTGCGGTAGTCGCCCGATGTGGCGACAGCCCGGTCGCCCGGTGCTATGACGCTGAAAACGTTGCGCCCGGCCGGTGAAGGTTCCTCAATAGCGATACGCCAGGGTTTGCCGCGGGCGTTTACGCCTTTCACCCGCATTTCTCCGCCGATTTCGACCATGTAGTTTTTTATGCCGCGGATTTCCAGGTGTTCCGCCAGCCGGTCGACGCCATAGCCTTTGGCAATTGCGGATAAATCCAGATAAACCTCCGGGTGCAGTTTGCGGAACGCCGGCGAATCCGAGTCGGACAACTCGATTTTGTCCATGCCGACCCGTGCCAGAGCCAGTTGAATATCGACGGAAGCGGGCACAGTGTCGTCGCGAAGCTCCGGCCCGAAACCCCATAGGTTGACCAGTGGGCCGACGGTAATGTCGAAGGCGCCGTTGCTCAAGCGGCTGATTTTCACGGCTTCGTTTAAAACCGTGTAAAGCCCGGGACTTATCGGTATCGGTTCCGGTTTACGGCTCCGGTTGATGCGTGACAACTCCGAATCTTTGTCGTAAGTTGACATGCTACGGTTAATCTCGTGCAGCAAGGAATCCATGCCATCCTGGAGTTCATTGGTTTTTAGGTTTTTCGGTGCATCGGCGATTTTGACAAGGTAATACGTTCCCATGGTTACACCTTCTATCCGATGTTCGGATACGTTCCTGCCGCATGCCAATGTCAGGCCGGACAGCAGTAAGAGGAGGAGGGAATGTTTGAAGCTCATGGAAACATGGCCGGATGTGAGGCGTTCGATCTGAACATAACCGCCGGTCTCAGCCGGCTTTGCCTGCGGGTAAGACTCGAAGATTTCTTCGTCATCCCCGTCGATATTGATGGCGACCGGCTGCATAAGGCATTGTATATCTTTTGTTCAGGTCGGTCGGAGACCGGTATATCCAGGCCTTTTTTGATTTTGATGGTGTCAGACATGATTTTTAAATTTGGGAGCCGGGTCCTTGGAACTCTTGACCAATCGGTGCTAGTGCACTGAATTATAAGTGAATTGATCATTGGTGACAGCGGGATTTGTCCGATCTTTGATCTTTGTCGAAGCGGGTTCTCTGTTTGCGGGCGTTTTGCAAACTTATGCTTACAGCCGCAAGAATAGGGGTCTATAATCAACGGTTGGCGTTCCGGCCAGTCGTTTGGGAAGGCAGCGGTTGTACGCCGGTCTGCGAGGTGGTTATGTCCAGTTCCGAAGCTGAAATTCGTGCAAAATTGCAGCACTTGTATGTCGAACACCGGGATTTGAATCTGATTATCGACCGACTGTCCCTGGACCCGATGGTCGATCAGTTGCTGATCACCCGCCTGAAGAAGAAAAAACTCCTGTTAAAAGACACGATCGCCCGCCTGGAAGACGAACTTATCCCCGACGACATCGCCTGAAAAAGACATTAACCACGGAGGGCGACCGCCAGGGATGGCGGAAGTGCAGAAAATGCATGGAGTAATTATCTGCCACGGAGATCACTGAGGGGTGAAAAAGTAAACAAAATTAGAGCGTAAGCCTCTAAGGCTTTTTCAAGTCTTCAAATGAAACCCTCTAAATTACAGATTCGTTTGAAAAAGAATTTGGATTTTTTAACAGCTAATTTCGAGAAGTCTGGTTTTTAATTTAAGTTTTTTAACTCTGTGTGCTCCGTGGTCTCCGTGGTTAATTATTCTTTATTTGAATTAGCCTGGATTTTGTAGAGGGGTTCCAGGATTTCAGTGTCGGTCTTCACTTTGCGCGTTTCCGGCAAGTCCGCGTTCTGGAATGCCCGCCACAGTTCCCCGCCCGACCAAGGTTGACCCGGTTGAGGGCGGTATAGAAAGGCATTGAGCTTCATGATTTCGTTGCCGAGGTCACCGCCCGCGTACCCGGCCAGGTTGCCGAGTGAGCGGCCGGCGGTTTCCGGCAGAGCCGCGCGAGCCCATTCCAGCAGGATTGTTTTGGCGTTTTCCGCGTCATTGTTTGTGCAGGCTTTTTTTAAACGGGCCGCGCAGGCTTTGGGATCGGGCCGGGGTTTTGCGTGTTTGTTTCCCCGCGAAATGCGTCTGCGTTTCACAACGCTCAACCACCAGGCGAAACCGGTAACGCCCCAGCCTACGGCCAGCACCAGACTCAGCCAGGGCCAGACGCCGGCATCACCACCGGAAGGTACGCCGGCCGGGTCCGAAGGCGCATGGTTTTGCCGCTGTTTTTCCTGCGCATCGTTAAAAGGGGAGGTTTCCGCGGCGCCGTCTTCGATCCGACTGCCGGTCGCCCCGGGCAGCACGTCGATTTCCCGTGCCGGCAGGCGGGCCGTTTCCAGTTTGTTGGTGCGCGTGTTCCACCAGGGGATTTCAATGGCGGGCAGCGTGTAGCGTCCCGGCTGCGTGGGAATCAGCGCCAGCTTGTCGAGCCTGACACCTGTCATGTTATCCCCTTGCTGTTTGTCTTCCAGAGTCGGTTGGTCCGGATACTGTTTAAAGTGTTGCGGCGTCTCCGGCGTGAGCTCGGGCAGCTGTGCGGCCGTCAATCCCACCGCCGTGATGGCCAGGGTACGGGTGACGGCCTCGCCGACTTTGAACGCAGGCGGATCGGGCGACCAGGTTTCCGTCAGGCGCAATGCCTTCGCCGGCAACCAATAGGCGCCGTTGAAGGTTGCCGGTATGGGTTTTACATTGAGTTCGATGGCGTCCGACATCAACTGAATGCGTTTTCCGCCTCTGTTAAACGGATCAAAAAACCCCCGCCTGTTTTCCTGAACCACTCCTTCAAAGCGGACGGGCTGAATGGTCAGTTTACCCGCGGTTTGGGGAAATATCGTAAAGCGACGCTCGTATACGGCATACCGCCGGCCCGCCTGGTGAGTCTCATAGGTGCTGTCGCTGCCCAGCTGTTTGATCACGGCGTCACGATTGCTCAATTCGAGGTCGCTGAGACTGGCGCTGACGGTGTTGACGGCGCGGTACAGCCGCAGAGTATAAACAACCTGTTCCTGAACGTAGGGGTCTTTAGGCGTTGCGTCGACTGTCAGAAAAATATCCTCGCCCGCGCCGGCAGCCTGACTTTTTTGTTGTGTGACCTCGATTTGCAGTTCGGGACTCTGATCGGAACCGAAAGCAATTGCCGGAATGGTCATCAAGCCGGCGCGTTTCGGGTACAGGGTCAGTGTCCAGGTTTGCTGGTGAAGCGTCTGACCGTTGGCGATGCTGACGCTGCTGCTTTCCGTGATATTGGCAATGTCAAACAGCTCTTCCAGTGGCGTGAAATCCGGATTGCCGTCCACACCGCCGAGGGCATCAAAGATCAGCGTGAACGACTCGTTAACGCCGATCTCGGCACGGTCGGTACGGGTGACAATATTGGCCGCCGTTGCCGGCAGCGTTGTCAACAGAAGGCACAGGCCTAGCCATAACTTAAGTTGCATATTGAATCTTTTTACCATGGATCCGTTTCCGGGGGGCTGTGTTTTTGCTGCTGTCGATACTGGTAAAGAAATTTGCGTCTCAACAAGCCGCTGGGATCGTCCGGAATTCTGCGCAGCCACTGTTGCATGGCCTGCTGTTGGGCGTCCGGCGTGAGAGCGTCGTCCGTTTCGGCGGTTTGTTCTTGTGCTTGCGGGGTTTGTTCCTTAAGTTCCTCTTCGGATTCGCCGGTCTCGTCCGCTTGCGCATCGTTCCGCGAAGCTTCCTGCCCGGACCTTTGTCCGGGTTGCCGCTCCATTTGTTCGGAATCGCTCTGGTCGCCGTGGCCGTCATCGGTTGACATGCTGTCGGAATTTTCCGCCTGTTGGCCCCCCCGATCCTGTTGTTGCGGCGACTGTTGTCCGTCGGACTGTTGCTGCGTCCCGCCGTCCTGGTTTTGCTGAGCGTTTTGTTGATCGCCGTTCTGTTGGTCCTGATCGTTTTCGCCGTTTTGATTTTGTTGCGAGTCTTGTTGCTGTTGCTGCTTGAGCAACAAGTCCCGGTTGTGACGGGCGTCTTCGTGTTTAGGATCCAGTTTCAACGCTTGTTCATAGGCGGCGACGGCCTCCGGAGTGCGGCCGAGCCGGGCCAGCGCGTTGCCCTTGTTGTAAAGCGCGTCCGCGGTTTCAATGCCGTCCAGAGTTTCGACAGCCGCCTCGTAGTTGCCGGCGCGGTACTGCGCCACGCCACGCCATTGCGGATCGTCGAACAGGGCGGCGGCTTGTTGCGCATTGCCTTCGTCCAGTTTGCGCGCGCCGCGTTGATTGTCGTTCAGCCACAGGCTGCTCCACTCGAAGGCCTCGGCGGGTTGTGGCAACGGCAACAGTATAAAGACGCCGGCCAGCAGCAGGCCGCGGCGGAACGCCAGCGCGGTCAGCAGCAATACCGGCAACAACAGCCAGGGCCCTTCGTCGCGCCAGACGTCGGTTTTGAGTTCGGTGCTTTCCGTTTGCAGGTTCAACCCCGCGGCCTGCGTTTCGGATAGCAGGAAATTGATGTCGGTATCGTCGATGGTCAGGCGATGATACCTGCCTCGGCCGGCGACAACCTGTTGCAATGCGTTTTCGTCCAGCTTCGGAATAACGATGCCGCCCGAGGCGTTTTTCAGAAAGCCGCCGCCGGGGACGGGAACGGGCGCGCCATCGGCGGTACCGACACCGAGAATCAGCAGTTCGTGACCCGCGGCGTACAGGGCGTCGACCGCGTTCGCGACCCGGCCGGGCTGGATGTCGTCGGTGATAAACAGTACCTTGCCGTTGCGTACGCCGGCTTGCTCGAACAGCTCCATGGCCTTGTGGATGGCAAGCTCCGGCCGGCTGCCCTGCGCCGGCATCAGCCCGGTGGTCAGGCTGGAAACATGCGCGTTAATGGTTTCCGTATCGTCCGTCAGCGGCGTGACGGTATAGGGCTGCGCGGCGTAAACAATCAGGCCCGTCTGACCGCTGCTGCGCTGCCGTAAAATATCGGTGAGCTTGTGCTGCGCGCGCTGCAAACGTGAAGGTTTCAGATCCTGGCTGTCCATCGAGCGCGACAGGTCCAGTAGGATCATCAGCGCAGCCCGGTCCTTGAATACCGGTTGCGGCAGTTTTTTCCAGGCCGGCCCCGCCAGCGCGGTGACGGTGAGCACGCCGGCGATGCCGAGCAGCGCCAGCGGCCAAAGACGTTGCCGGTGCCCCTGGCCGGTGAGCACGTGCGCCAGCAACTGCGGGTCGACGACCTTGACCCATTGCCCGCTACGCAGTCTGGCGGTGACAAACCAGGCCAGCAGCAGTGCCAGCGGCGGCAACGCCCAGAACCATTCGGGCCGTAAAAAATGAAACTCCTGCATCATGCTTACCATTGTCTGCGCCACAGTTTGTAAGCAAACAGCAACACCATCCCGCCCAGAGCCGCCGACAGCGGCCAATGGAACAACGAGCGTGTCGGCCGGAAACTTTGGGCTTCCTGATCCACCGGCTCCAGCTGGTCCAGCAGTGCGTATATTTGTTGCAGTTCTTCGGTATTGCGGGCGCGAAAGTAGCGGCCGCCGGTTTTTTCGGCGATGGCGGTTAGCGTTTTTTCGTCCAGGTCCTGCGAGGGATTGATACGCTGGATGCCGAACAGCGAACGCCGGAGTATTTCATCCGCGCCCACGCCGATGGTGTAGATTTTGAGGCCGATCGTTGCGGCCAGTTCGGCCGCTTTCAACGGCTCAACCTCACCGGCGGTGTTGGCGCCGTCGG
>DASVCP010000367.1:0-6762 GCA_036381555.1 Gammaproteobacteria bacterium | reverse complement strand
CGTCCAAGCTTCCGGCCTTGCATCTCTACCAGTTGTCGCTGCCCGCGCCGGAGGCGCCGAAAGGCAGTTTCAACCGCGATGCGGCCGAACGGGGTGAGGAATTGTTCGCCGGCAAGGCCGACTGCGCGCGTTGTCACGTGCCGCCTTTATATACCGAGCCCGGTTGGAATCTGCACACGCCGGAAGAAATCGGCATAGACGATTTCCAGGCGCAGCGCAGCCCGAACGAAGGCTACCGCACCGCGCCGCTCAAAGGTCTGTGGACACACACTAAAGGAGGTTTTTACCACGACGGCCGTTTCGCCGCGCTGCCGGATGTGGTCGATCACTATGACGAATTCTTCTCGCTTGGATTGACCGACAACGAAAAGCAGGACCTGGTTGAATTCCTGAAATCACTATAGTCTACAGCTGCAAACACCCCCGCTTTCAAAGCGGGGGTTCTTTATTATATTTGTATGCCTCACGCGATGGCGCGAAGCCGCAAAGGTTAAAAGCAGGGGGCAGGGTAGGCGCAGCCCACCGCTGCTATATGTTTCGCGCAAATATCGTTCTCACGGTCCGGGAACTTCTTGTTTGTTTTTAAATCTTCGCGCCCGACCGCCATGGATGGCGGAAGTGCAGATTGGGCAGGAGCAACCATCTGCTTCGCGTGAGACCTCTTATTCTTCAGCAGCGTAGCTTTTGATGATGTAGCCGCCGGACTTTTCGTCACGTTCCATCGTTAACAGCTTGCGCGCCTGCGCGTCTTCCAGCAGTTCACTAAAGCTGCGGTAGCCGTGGTAACTTTCATTGAAACCCGGCTTGCGGCGTTTCAGCGCCTGCTTCACCATCGAACCCCATACCTTGTCCTCCTCGCCGCGTTCCTTGAAAAGATCCACCACGGTTTCCAGCACCAGGTCCAGCGCTTCCTGCTGTTTTTTGTCTACCGGCTTGTCCTGGGTTTTCTTGCCGGTGGTTTTCGCTGCCGGCTTGCGCTTGCGCTGGGCCGGTTTTTTCTCGGATTCACGCACCAGGTCGTCATAGAAAATGAACTCATCGCAGTTCGAAATCAGCAGGTCCGAGGTCGAGCTTTTCACGCCCAGGCCGATCACCAGTTTGTTGTTTTCGCGCAGCTTGCTCACCAGCGGCGAAAAGTCGGAGTCACCGCTGACGATCACGAATGTATCGACATGCGACTTGGTGTAACAGAGATCCAGCGCATCCACCACCAACCGGATGTCCGCCGAGTTCTTGCCGGACTGGCGCACATGCGGAATCTCGATCAGCTCGAACGAAGCCTCGTGCATGGCGGGCTTGAATTCCTTGTAGCGGTCCCAGTCGCAATAGGCCTTTTTGACCACGATGTTGCCTTTCAGCAGCAGCCTTTCCAGAACCTTGCGGATGTCGAAGGCGGCGTACTTGGCATCGCGCACCCCCAGCGCGATGTTCTCGAAGTCGCAGAAAACGGCCATGTTGTCGGTATTAGGTCGCTCGGGCATAAATCCTTCTCGATAAAAAGCAGTGAATCCGCAGATTAACGCAGATTAGCGCCGATAAAAATCAAAATATCTGTGAACATCTGCGCAATCTGCGGATAGGTTTTTGTTTTTCGCGCTTGGCAGTACGCTTTTGCGGAGATAAATGTTTATGCCGCGTCTTTGCCGAGGAAGCCGCCGGACTGGTGCGCCCACAACTGGGCGTAAAGCCCGCCCTTGCTGACCAGTTCGGTGTGGGTGCCCTGTTCGATAATGCGGCCCTCGTCCAGCACCACCAGCCGGTCGAGCGCGGCGATCGTGGACAGGCGGTGGGCGATGGCGATCACGGTCTTACCGCGCATCAGCTTGTAAAGATTTTCCTGGATGGCCGCTTCGACTTCGGAGTCCAGCGCCGAGGTGGCTTCATCGAGAATCAGGATAGGTGCGTCCTTCAGCAGCATGCGGGCAATGGCGATGCGCTGCCGCTGGCCGCCGGACAGTTTCACGCCGCGTTCGCCGACATGGGCATCGTATCCGTGCCGGCCGCGTGCATCGCTCAACTCCTGGATAAAGTCGTGTGCTTTGGCCTGGCGGGCGGCGTAAATCATATCCGCCTCGGGAGCACCGGGCCGGCCGTACAGAATGTTATCCCGCACCGATCGATGCAGCAGCGAGGTATCCTGGGTTACCATGCCGATTTGCGCCCGCAGGCTTTCCTGCGTGACATTAGCGATATTTTGCCCGTCGATCAGAATCCGGCCTCCTTCCACGTCGTGAAATCGCAGCAGCAGGTTGACCAGGGTCGATTTGCCGGCGCCGGAACGGCCGACAAAACCGATTCGCTCGCCGGCCCGGATGGCCAGCGAAAAATCGTCGATCACACCGCCGCCCTTGCCGTAATGGAAACTGACGTGATCGAACACAATTTCGCCCTGGCTGACCGCCAGCGGTTGTGCGCCTGGCGCGTCCAGCACGTCGCGGGGCCGGGAAATGGTGGTAATGCCGTCCGCCACCGTACCGACATTTTCGAACAGGTCCGACAGTTCCCACATGATCCACTGCGACATGCCGTAAAGCCGCAGCACCAGGCCGACGGCCGCGGCGATGGCGCCGGCGGTAACCGAACCCTGCATCCACAACCAGATCGACAGGCCGGCCACCGAGAAGATCAGCAGGCTGTTGATGATCCATACCGACATAATCAGCCGGGTCACCAGCCGCATTTGCGGGTAGACGGTGTGCAGAAACGTCTCCATGCCTTCCTGGGCATATTCCGCTTCCCGCCGGGAATGGGAAAACAGCTTGATGGTGGCGATGTTGGTGTAAGTGTCGACAATCCGGCCGGTCATGTTCGAGCGGGCGTCGGCCTGCTTCGACGAAATCGCTTCCAGCCGGGGAATGAAGTAAAACATCAGGGAGACATAGGCGGCAAACCAGGCCAGCAGCGGCGCGGTCAGTTTCCAGTCGGAACCGGCGGCCACCACCACGATGCCGCCGAAATAAATGACGACATATAAAATGACGTTTAGCAGCTTCATCACCGATTCGCGCACTGCCAGCGCGGTTTGCATGACCTTGGTCGCAATGCGGCCGGCGAATTCGTTTTGATAGAACGACAGGCTCTGCCGCAGCAGATAGCGGTGTGCCTGCCAGCGGATGATCATCGGGTAGTTCCCGAGCAGGCTTTGGTGGACCACCAGTGCATGCAGAAACACTGTCAGCGGCAGCCCGATCAGGACGATAAACGCCATCCACAGCAACCGCCCGCCTTCGTCCTCCAGCAGAGTGTTCGGTGACTTGGTTCCCAGCCAGTCCACCAGCTCGCCGAGGAACGCGAACAACGACACTTCCATGGCCGCCATCAACGCGGTCAGCACCGCCATTACGGCCAGATGCGGCTCGATGCCCTTGGTGTAGTGGCGGCAAAACGCGATCAGGTTCCTGGGTGGTTGTTCCGGCTCCTGCGGCGGGAACGGCTTGATCAGCCTTTCAAAAAACGAAAACATCGATATCCTGGTAAATGAACGTTGAGGGGAAGCGCGGGTATTCGATAGCCCATACGCCCGATGGTTCCTGGCAGGTATTCTAATACAAACCCTGTCTCGCGCGACCGCCAGGGATGGCGGAAGTGCACGAGTCCATGGAGGGACGAGGTAGACACTGTCAGGAACATAGTGTCGAGAAAACGCATGGAGCAGTTTTCTGCCGACCGCCAGGGATGGCGGAAGTGCAGAAAACGCATGGAGCAGTTTTCTGCCGACCGCCCGCCCGAGGTACGAAGCGTATTACAGGTGAAGTGCAGCCGCAGATTTTGTATTGTGCCGTCCGACTGCGGACACATAACAGTAATAGCTATATCTGTGGCGCCGTTCCTGCAAAATCTGCATTCCCGCCATCTGACCTCCAGGGATGGAGGAAATGCCAAAAGTTGCAGAGCAACTTTGGCCATGGCGGTTAACGCATGAAGCGGTTTTCTGCCAGGGCCGCTGAGACGCAGAGAAAATCACGGATTAAATTTAAGAAATTCCATATAAGCCTGTTTAATGCGCTTATTATGGGCTGGTCATGTAGATTTCTTGTAAATCTCTGCGTCGTGCAAGGACGCACTAGGCGCCAGGGATGTGCCTGTGCCGCGCCGCATGGATGCGAAAGCGCGCGGTACTAATGCCGCGAAGGCCTGGATGGCCGGGAGTGGTATCCGCGCGAGATTAATGTTTTGATTACAAAAAACCGGCCCGTGGCCGATATCTTCCCAGGGGCGGCCGGCGCATAAAAATTGCCTATCCGCCGCAAAGTTGCAACAATCCCCCCCTCGCTCGGGGCCGGGACGTGGATGCCGAAGCCAGCCAGGTTTAAACCGTCACAAAAGCATATATTAAGGACAGCCGTTGTATAAAACCGCACTAATCATCGGGGCAGTATGCATTGTCATGTTCGCCATGCTGGGCGGCGTGGACAGCCTCCGGCGGTTCGAGCACGTCGGCTATGACCTGTCCGTTTACCTGTCCCTGAAGCGCCCGATCAGCGACAAGGTGGTGGTGGTCGCTATCGACGAGGAGGCCATCGAACAGTACGGCCCCTGGCCCTGGAGCCGGGACATCCTGGCCGGCGCGCAGCGGCGGATCAACGCCGCCGGTCCCAAGGTTGTGGCTTACACCGTTTCCTTTGAGGGCGCCCACAACGAACGCGGTCTGCAGATCATGGGCGAGTTCCGTGACGAAAACGCCCGGTTAATGACCAATACGCTGATGAGCCGCTTTCAACAGGCCGTTAACCGTCTGGACAGCGACTACGTGCTGGCGGCGAACATCCAGAACAGCGGCAGAACCCTCCTGGGACTGCCGTACCAGCACGGTCCCGCTCTGGAGACCGTGCCGTCCCGGCTGGCTTCCCATACCCTCGGCGGCGGTGTCGACAGCCGTTTTGCCGGCCAGTTTGCCCGGTTACCGGAAATGTTCAGCCTCGGCAAAATCGAGCCGGTCGAGCGGATTTACCTGCCCACGCCCAAGATCGGCGACGCCGCCGCCGGTTGGGCGGCGGGTGACGATTACCTGAAGGGCATCGATGGTCCGCGCGCCGTGCCGCTGGTGTTGCCGGTCGGCGCCCAAAAGGGCGAGATCCGTTATTTGCCCAGCCTGCCGCTGCGCATCGCCGGGTTGCTCGAAGACAAGGGCCTGAAGGACATCGCCCTGGAGTCGGGGCAGGGTATCAGGGTCGGCCAACGACTTATCCCGACTGACAATGCCGGGCGTATCTATCCTTATTTTTACAAAGCCGACGATGAAGACCGGCAACCATTCCCTGTTTACTCCATCAAGGACGTCCTGTCGGGCAAGCTGTCGAACGCCCGGTTTCGTGACAAAGCCGTACTGATCGGCCTCACCGCCGGTCGACACAGCGAAGCGCAGGCGACACCGCTTGGGATGCCGATGGCCCCGGTCGAATTGCTGGCGCACGCGGTTTCCAGCCTGGCAGCCGGCGATGCCTATCAAATCTCCAACTGGAGTTACATCCTGCGTTACCTGGCGGTTGTCCTCATCGGGCTCTATCTGGGATTACTGCTGCCGCGTCTGGGGTTAAGCACCGGTCTGGCGGTCAGTGCGCTGCTGATTGTTGCGTTGCTGAATATTGAGGTGATCCTCATGCTGACACAGTCAGTATGGGCTCCGATGATGCTGCCGGTCGCTGCGCTGCTTTGTGGCCACCTGGCGATTGAAATCAACCGTTCCATCTACCAGCGCATCCATACTTATAAAGAGGCGCTCACCGAGTCGAATCTGCAACTCGGGCAGGCGCTGCAGACGCAGGGGCAACTGGACCAGGCGTTCGCCAAGTACCGGCAATGCGCCACCAAGGAACACGTACTGGAAGCGCTGTACGGCCTGGGCGAGGATTACGAACGCAAGCGCTATTTCAAGAAAGCCGCCGATGTGTTCCGGGAAATCAACGGCCGGCGGCGCAAGTACCGCGATGTCGAAAAGCGAATCGAGAAAAACGTGCAGTTGGCCAATACCGTCATTCTGCGCAAAGACACCAACGGCAGTTCGACGCAAACTCTGATTCTCAGCAGCCAGGGCGTGGAAAAGCCCGTGCTCGGCCGCTACGTGATCGAAAAGGAAATCGGTCGCGGCGCGATGGGAACCGTTTATCTGGGCCGTGATCCCAAGATCGGCCGCACGGTGGCGATCAAAACCATGGCGTTTTCCGACGAGTTCGACGAGGAGGTCGCCAACGAAATGAAGCAACGCTTCCAGCGCGAAGCCAACACCGCCGGCCGGCTCAAGCATCCCAATATCGTCACCATTTACGACGTGGGCGAGGAACAGGGCCTGTCGTACATGGCCATGGATTACCTGGAAGGCGAACCGATGTCGCACTTCATCAAGCCGGATAAGCTGCTGCCGGTGGAAACGGTGCTGGAAGTCGCCGCCCAGGTGGCCGAGGCGTTGCATTATGCCCACAGCAACAACGTGATTCACCGCGACATCAAGCCGGAAAACATCATTTACAACAAGCAGACCGGTACACCGACGGTAACCGACTTCGGCGTTGCCGCGCTCACAAATGCCAACGCCACCAGGACCGGTATCGTCCTCGGCAGCCCATCCTACATGTCGCCGCAACAAGTGTCGGGTGAGCGCCTCGACGGCCGATCTGACCTGTATTCGCTTGGTGTCACGGTCTATCAACTGCTCAGCGGCACGCTGCCGTTCAAGGCCGAGTCGTTGTCGAACCTGATGTACAAGATCGCCACAGAAAAGCATCCCGACATCCGCAAGGTCCGCGATGACCTGCCCAACTACAT
>DASVCP010000366.1:0-2015 GCA_036381555.1 Gammaproteobacteria bacterium | reverse complement strand
GCGCCCGCCGGTGGCGGCGAACGGATGCCCGTACGCCAGCGAACCGCCCAGCACGTTGAGTTTGTCCCAATCCAGATTCCCGGCCACCGGCTGACTGCGATTGAGTTTTTCCTCGGCAAACGTCCGCGACTCCCAGGCCTGCAACACGCTCAGGGTTTGCGCGGCGAAGGCTTCGTGGATATCGACCAGCGTCAGGTCGTTGAACGTAAGACCCGCGCGGTCCAGTGCAATCGGCGTCGCGTAGGCCGGACCGATCAGTAAATCCTGTTTCACATGATTGGCGGTGAAGGCATAACTTTTTATATAGCCCAGCGGTTCATAACCCAGCGCCTTGGCACGGCTTTCCTTCATGATCAACAGCGCCGAGGCGCCGTCGGTCAACGGCGTGCTGTTGGCCGCCGTGACGGTGCCGTATTTGCGGTCGAACGCCGGCCGCAGTTTCGCCAGCGACTCCAGGGTCGAATCGGCGCGTATGTTTTCATCCCGGACCAGCGTGTCGCGAAACGGCGGCGCGTTGAAATGCATGACTTCGTCGTCGAGTTTGCCCTCTTCCCAGGCCTTATGCGCCAGTTGATGAGAACGCAATGCGAATTCGTCCTGTGCGCGGCGGCTGATGCCATGGTCGCGGGCCATTTGCTCGCCGCTGTCGCCCATGCGCAGATTGGTGGAGTACTCCACCGCGCCGGGCGGAACCGGGACCAGGTGCCGCGGCCGGATTTTGGAAAAAAGTCTGAGCTTGTCTTTCCAGCCTTTCACCCGGCTCGACATTACCAGCGCATTGGCCAGTTCACGCGAAACCTGTACCGGTAAAACGCTGGTTGAATCGGCGCCGCCCGAGATGCCGATCTCGATATCGCCGGCCATGATAGCTTCGGCAATGTTGATGGTCGACTGGAAGCTGGTCGCACAGGCGCGGGATACGCTGTAGGCGTCGGTGCTGACGTTCAGCGCCGTACCCAATACGATCTCGCGGGCGATGTTGGGCGCTTCGGGAAGAATCATGACCTGGCCGTAAACCACCCGCTCCACCAGTTTCACGTCGATTTCGGTACGGGCCAGCAGTTCGCTGACCACCCCCATGCCCAATTCGATCGCGCTTAAGTGTTTCAGATAACCGCCCTGGCGGGCAAATGGCGTGCGTAATCCGGCAACGATGGCCACCCTGTCCTTGCGAACCGCGGATTCGGTCATATCGATCCCCTGTTGTTAGTAGCAGCAAGCCTGACAAACCCTAGCATATCCGTCCTTGGCGAATTTATAAATAAAAAGCATTTTGATTTCCCTGCGACCGCCGCGTCAACGTGCAGGGATGCACTAATGCCGCGAAGGCCTGGACGGCCGAAAGCGGTGTCAGCGAGAGGACAAGATTTTCAAAAGCTGACCGCGCGGGGACGCAGAGGAAAAACCAGTAATTGGCCCGGACTGTGTTTACGGTGAGCGCCTGCCCAGGGTCATTTACCTCGCTCCAACGTCAAAAACCGATAAGTAAAACTCCCTGATTCGTCCTCGTGCCGGTGGGTTTCGGTGGCCGTACAACGCCATTCGTTTTCATCGTACGGGGGAAACCAGGCGTCCCCTTCAAATGTTTCGTCGATCACGGTCAGGTGCATTTTATCGGCCCGCGGCATGGCCTGTTTGAAAATCTCCGCCCCGCCGATGACAGCGACTTCCTCCACGTCTTCCAGCGCCGCCAGCGCTTCTTCCAAACCGATGAAAACCTCGCAGCCAAGTGCGCGATAAGCCGGATTGCGGCTGATAACGACGTTGCGCCGACCGGGCAACGGACGGCCAATTGACTCAAAGGTTTTACGGCCCATAACGATGGGCTTGCCCATGGTGACGGCTTTGAAATGTTTCAAATCGGCGGGCAAATGCCAGGGCAGACCGTTGTCCCGGCCGATTAGCCGGTTACGATCCATGGCCACGACAAGGGATACGATCGGCATCGGTCAGCGCGGATAATCTTTGGTCATACCGCAACCGGCGCCTTGATATGCGGATGCGACTGGTAGCCG
>DASVCP010000365.1:0-5420 GCA_036381555.1 Gammaproteobacteria bacterium | reverse complement strand
TGCTCAGGTCGACGGTGGCGTCATTCGAACCTCTCAACCGGAAATGGGTTTTGTTCAGCGTGGTATCGAAATACTCTTCCACGGAATACCAGGCTTCATCGGTGCCTGGCGGCGAAGTAATGTTGCCGGCCAACACGACATCGTGTTCGCGCACCCCCCTCAACACCGCGTAAGAACTGCCATCCGGTTCGGCCGGGTCGACAGGCGCCTGGTGCAACGCGTTATCGCCAAGCTTGAATATAAAGGTTACGGTAAACTCGCCGGCATTGCCTGGGTAACGGGCCTGGAGACTGTACTCAATCGGCGATGTTGCCGGCTGCCAGGAAGCCACTCCGTTACCGGCGTCCGAGGGGTTGAAAACACGGGCAACATAAAGCCGGCGACCGCCTTCCTCGAAGTAGGCCCTGACGGCCTGGGCCAGGTAATTGTGGGTGGGCGTGCCCACGTCGGCAAATTCCAGCTGGTCGATACCGCCGTATACCCGTTCAAAGTCCGAATAACTCGTAAGAAGTTCCGGCTCGCCGTTGATGGGGCCAAAGCGGCAAGGTCCGATGAACCCCGTTGTGCTGGTACTGACCCCTTCGATGGTTTTCTGGCGGAAGCTGACCTCTTCGACAAATACTCCCGGTGCTAAATACTCAGGCATGACTATTCTCCCTTCGGTTTAGGATACTGACGGGCTGACAAGCAAATACGATTGGCCGTCAGTCCTGGCAACAGTGGTTTTATTAAACTCCAGTAACAGCGAAAGTTGTGTTACTGGCGAACTCGATACTTCCGGATCGGAAGGAAAAATGTCGGCGGTTGACTGGTTCAATATACTGGTGTAATTGGGAATATCGGTTTCAGCCAACGACTCCAGCGTTTCCGGCGAATAGGCAACTTCCAGACCGACATTCCAGCTCTGTTCATGCAACGGCACATGAGTCGTAGCGGGAGAACCGCCAAAACCAACCGACAGATCCGGGAAGGGAAAAGCCAAAACGAATTGCCCGTCGGCATCCGCCAGGCCGAACCAGGTTTCGCCGCTATCGGTCAACACTTTCACCAGCGCGTGGGCCGCGGGTTCCCCGGTGGATTGGTCTCTCAACTCACCGCGCACCTGCGCATAATTTCCGGCCAGTCGACGTTTAACGGACGAATACAAATAGAATCCTTTGGGCGGGTTCGCAGCCGGACTGCCGCCGCCATCGGACAAAAACAGCCCTCGATAAGGCAACGGCAATGCAGTCATGAAAGCGACGTCCAGATAGCGATTCAGACTATCTTTTATCTCGATAACGTACTGTCGTTTATCATCAAGTGACATCGCCTCTTCCAAAGGTATTGCTCCGGTTTCCACTTGATGCAAGCCCGGCAGGTTGGAGAGGGTATATATGTTGCCCCGGGTTTTGACTGAACTGACTTTCTTGCGGCTGCCGATGACGGCGCGTGCGGTTACCCTTAACCCGTCAATGATCTGGCAGTCCGAAACAGGATCCCAGAAGCGTATACCCAGCGGAGTGAACCGGCTGAAGCTTTCCTGTACCGACAACATTAACTTTTATCCTCAGGAGTGGCCATGTTCACCCTTATATCAAACCGTTTCACCACGAAATCCGAATTCCCGTGTCTGCACATCCCTATCGGATCCCTCCGCCAGGTATTGAATGGAATCCAACTCAATGATCCTGACCAGGTAAGGTATTGAAAGCTGGTAGACGTTAACTCCCAGCACATCCCATATACGAAATAAATCCTCGGTCGATAATTCCGCAAACGTAATATCGACGGTTTCATCCTGCGCAAAAACATCGGCGGCGGCCGCATTTAACATATTCGCGGGCAACACCGGATTGTCCTCCATAATCCGCATCACCCATCCGGCCAGCGTGTTCTGCAAGGTGGCGTCCTGTCCCCAGACGGTAATCAGGCAATGCATTTCAACGGGCAGCTTGTTTTTGCTTTTACCGCCGTATGGATTAATCCGGCCGGCAGGCAGGCGATTGGCGCCGTTGACAAAAATCCGATATGGAAAGACGGATACGCCATTGGATATGGTGTTGTCGGTGAAATCTTTCGAAGTAAACACTTTGAATTCCAACTCGTTGTTAAAATCCTCAGGACGATAGTTCGATCGAAGCAGCCTGACAATCGCCTCGTTCACCGCCATTATTGCTCGAAAATCCGCCAAACCGACTTCCCCCGTTGTTTACCTATATGGCTGTTGAATAGGTTGATGTAACCATCGATGGCCAACCATTAAACTTAAATGTTTTGATGCAGCTCTGCGGGCCTGGCTTGCGGTTTAAAATTCAACTATTTTTCATCCTTGTCGACGTCGGGCTTAGGATCAAGTCTGGAAGTTTTGCCGATATATCTCATATTACCCGTATTTAAATTAAAAACTCTCATCGTTAATGTTTACGTTGCGCGAGCGCATAAATAACGCTGCCGTCGTGTTTTTCCGTTTTACTCAACTCGCCGGCCTCCACCATTCCCTGCAGCGCCCGCAACACGCTTTCGAGGGGCAAGTTGATGCCGAACCGAGGCAACCACCATTTGGCGATACCTTCGACCGTGTCCGCCGCCAATGGATGCTGCTGGAAATATCGGTTGATCGCATTCCGCACGTTTGAGAGTTCAACGATCTCATCATCCGGTTTTTGCACCACCAGCGCCTCGTTTTAAATGCAATCACCCAATGCATGTGTTATGCCAACCACGGGGCATAAAAAAACGACGGGGAATCAATGGTTTCTATTTGCCGGGGAAGGCCGGTGGGTAAATATCAACCCACGCACTCACCGTTAACCCCGTCCCAAGTTATTGATTTAAGAGAAAGGAGCCGCGCGCGAAGGGAACACACCCAAGCGGGTAAAAATTCACCCACCGAGCGATGAAGAACGCAGCCGCCTTACTGAAGGAAACGTGAGTATTTATCGGATGAAATCGTTGCGATCGATGCCGTACTTCTTCAGCAGCTTACCCAGGGCGCGGCGCTCCTTGCAGGCATGCCGGGCCGCCAGGCTCACATTACCCTGGGTTTCCTTCATTACCCGGTGCAGGTAACGTTTTTCAAAATCCTCGATGACCCGCAACTTTGCCGCATTGAACGCCAGTGTGTGCAGATTGCTTGTATCTGTTTCCACGTTTGCTTCAGATGTCAAACCGGCCGTATCGAGGTTGAACTCGGCGGCGGTTAGAACCTCGCCCGGCGTCATCAGCACCGCCCTGTGCACGCTGTTCTCCACCTCGCGCACATTGCCGGGCCAGTCGTAATCCAGCAACACGGAATACACGTCCGGATGCAGCCTTTTGCGGCCGACTTTATATTGCCGGCAATATTGGTCAAGGAAATACTCGACCAGTTCCAGAATATCTGCGGGACGTTCGCGCAAAGACGGAAGGTTGATGTGAAGTATGTTGAGACGGAAATATAAATCCTGTCGCAACTGCCCCGCTTCCACCAGACGCTGGACTTCGACATTGCTGGCCGCGATTATGCGAACATTGGCTTTCAACATCTTGTCCTTGCCCAGCGGCCGGTACTGGTACTCCTGCAGGAAACGCAACAGACTCACCTGCGCCTTGGTCGACAGGGCTTCGATTTCATCCAGAAACAGGGTGCCGCCCTCCGCCTGTCCCACAAACCCGCTTTGCTCGGTTTTGGCGTCGGTATACGCGCCCTTGGCATGGCCGTACAGTTCATTCTCGACCAGGGTATCGGGAAGCGCGCCGCAATTGACCGGTATAAACGGGCAACCCCGCCGGGGGCTTTTATAATGTATCGCCCGGGCCACCACTTCCTTGCCGGTGCCGGTTTCACCCTCGATCAATACCGGTGCATCGCATGCCTGAAAGGTTTCGATAAGCCGCAGCACCTTGTCGAACTCGGCCGAGCTTCCAATCAAATTGAATTCCGATGCGCATTTCTCCGTGCCGGGGTGCCTGTTTTCCGACAGTCGTCTCAGGCGAGAGACACGGAGCTTGAATTCGCGGATTTCACAGGGCCAGATCACAAACTCGCCAATGGCGTTTAACAAAGGCGTATCGCTTTCACGCGGCGCTCCGAGAAATATTCCCAAACATGTTCGCATTGCAACGCCCTGCAATGCCTGCAATAGATCGGCGTACTCCGGACGCTCGTCTCCGATCACAAGCACACTGACTCTGTACTTGTCGGCCTTAACAGATTCGAGAACTTTATTACCGCCGTTTGCCTGAGCATGGAGAACGCGCACCGCATAACCGTTCTCGACTGCAAACCGGCATACCGATTCAACCTGGTCACTCGGGGCAAAGCCGAGCAAATTCAGCTCGATGGTCTCCTTCGGGCACCCATCCATACTAAATTGCCTCCCTATTTCCACAAGTCGTTATTTATTTAAATATTAACGATAGCTTCCATGTCAGTATGCCCGACTTGATTCTTCATACTATATCCGGATTAATCCATCAAAAAAAGACGATGTTGGCGATTCCTTATAACCGGATATAACGTTCAGTATCGATATCAAGCGAATTTGGCAGTTTCCCATCCCCGTTAACGACAGCTATTAGATCACAGGTCCGTTCGAATGAAATCAGCATTTAGTATGATACTGCGGCAGGCAAAATGTCCTTTATCCGTGGAAATCCATAGACCAATGCCGCGCCTACCCAAAATATTTCAGCGTTTAAATAATCCTCGCGTCCCCCAAAATAAGATTTACGGAGCCGGCAAGCCCTTCATTTGCTAAGGAACTCTCACCTTCGGCATGCTGCGCGGCACCGATGACCTGATAGCGCGCATCAGCTTGTTGATGGTGCGTACCTGCATCTTGCGAACCGGCGCCGGAGGACTATGCTCGTCGGGGATTTCCGTTCCATAACCGGGTTGATCAACGACCACGCTGCCGTATTCGTTGGAGACGATTATCGCGCTGGGCGCGTCGCCTTCTTCGGGCTCCATCAGCATTACTTTGGCCGAGGCTTCAACCACTTTGCCATCCTTTTCCCGGCGCTCGTTCACTTCGCCGGCAACATGCGTGCCGCGGATGCCGATGGTGGCGACCGGGCCCAGATTGACGTTCATGTTATCCGGCCGGGCTTTGGCGATGAGTCCTGAGACGAACCGGAACGTGCCCTTGATGATGCGTGTTGTCAACGAGTTTTTCTCCGGATCCTTGTCATAGGCGTATTTATCTACCACCATCTGACTGTTGGGACCCAGCGAGAACACCGATTCATCCGAAAAGCGGATGGTGACATGCGACTTCCTGCCCGTCACAATCTGGCTGCCCGCATGCACTTCGTCGCCATTCCGCAGCTGACGCATCGCGCCGCCGTCGCCCTGCATCCATACCCTGCCGGCCAGCGCTCGTATTTTGGCGGCGGCCGGAGACTCCGCAATCGCCGGCTCGGACGCCGCCGCGCTGGCGGTTGCGGCGGTACCGGCG
>DASVCP010000364.1:0-11422 GCA_036381555.1 Gammaproteobacteria bacterium | reverse complement strand
CCAATTCACCATGTCGTCGGAAGAAAACAGGTAATAATCGACCAGGCCGCCGTAGTCCTGCTGATTATCCTGATCATGAGTGACCACGACATAGACGCGACCATTAAACACCCGCGCCGCAGGGTCAGCCGTATAAACGTGTGAAACAAGCGGATTATCTGCAAAGGCGCAGGTCGAAAAGCCTGAAACCAGCGCCAGCAACAGGCATCCATGAAGGAAACTCGATCTCTCGTCTTTTCTGAATAATAATTTGCCGATCATAACCGTTCTCCTCAATAACCGTCCTCGTTTTAATTTGATTTATCGCATTTGATGTATCGCACTCGGAGTGTTGTTTACCGGTATCAGCGGTTGTTCTCTCTTAATCGGATATAACATTCCACACCAAACCGGTTTCACATGCCGCAGAGGTGTTGCCGCACTCCCCTTCAAAGCAAAGTCCGGGAACGCGAAGATGGAAAGCCTCGGCAGGGTAACCGGTGACTTACTTCGCCGTTCACCGCCGGAACAGGCGCCGGTTTAAGTACTCAACGGGAAGTCGAACAGGCGGAAGCTTCGTTGCAGGAGTTTCAATACGGCGCACGGACCCCTCCATCGCGCATTTCGGAAGTGGTTACATTATTGGAGTAATGGCGAAAAAAATTGAACTATTGAAAGAATCTATACAAATTGCAAAAAATGGAACTTTTCACACGTTTTTTTTAAGTAGGCTCCAGTATACATCTGCACAAATCATCCGGCAGCAGCATTCATATATAGTGAGTTTGTCTTCGTCGCGATAACTGTTCCATCTGCCTGAGTTTTTTTACTTTGCCCGTTGTACTCTGCAAGAACGTAATATTGTCGCACGACCGGGTAAAAATCGCCCTCTGCGTGCCCAAACCTGTATTTTGCGGCCACTCATAAAAAACTGCCCGGTCGATGACAACCGGGCAGTTTTCAGGCTTCATTTATCGGGAAGGGCCGATCTACCACCAATAAACCGAGGCCCACGGATAATCTCCGGCACCGGCCTCAAAAACATAGTAGTCGCTGGAGCCTTTGGCCGGCAGCGGGGCGCCGGGAGATGTGACGGAAGTACCCGAGCCGTTTACTGTTACAGAGATCGTGCGCCCGGAAAAATTCGATACGCCCCATCCGGAGATCGCGTCCTGTGTACGGAAACAATAGGCTCCGCTGGTATTGAAATTACCCGACTGGCCTCCCGATATCACCGGGCAGTCACCGCCGCCGCTCGAGCTGCTTGAGGACGAGCTGCTGCTCGACGAACTCGATGAGGAGGACGAACTGCTGCTCGACGACGAACTGGACGAGGAGGAACTGCTGGAGCTGCTGTTAACGCCATTTAACACCTGAAAAGCCTGGTTCGGCGCGCCCGAGATGCAATCCCACTGATGTATATTGGCGCCATCGGCTGATGACACATCGGAAACATCCAGACATTTTCCACTGTGGCGGGCAATAATTTTAAAATGATCGTTTCCGGAATCCTCGAACCGCCATTGCTGGTTGTTTCCGCCGCCGTATGCCCAGGTATGGATATTGGCGCCGTTGGCGGTTGACACTCCTGAAACATCAATGCATTGACCCGTGGCAATCACCGGACTGATCCTATGCCAGCCGCTGCCCAGGTGGGTCACCTGAAAAACCTCGCTGCTACTGGATGCATCATAGGACCATTGCTGTATGTTTGTCCCATTGGCGGTACCGCCGCCGGCGACATCAACGGCTTTACCGCTATGCTGAGCCACAAAGGAGTAAGTTCCGTTAAACGTGATGCCGCTGTTGACGGTCACGTCAAAACTTCGTGTACTTTGCGCGCCGCACGCATTGGTATGAATGGCTGTAGCCGTACATGAACCCGTCGGGGTAACGGTTTGTTCGCGCGAGCCGCCGGACGTTCCGCACCCGCTCCAGCTCCATGAACCGCCGCTGACCGGTTGAGGGCCGAACCTTACCTGATCGCCGGAATCCACGGTCACACTCGATGTTTGCTGCCAAGCGCCGCCGTTGACCTGCAAATACGGAGTAATGGATGCAGGCGTGCAACTGTTATTGTTATCTTCGTAAAACCAGGAAAATGCCGCTTGTGCCCCCTCCCTTGAACTCAGGCTGGCATTGGCGGGCAGCGCATCGTTAAGATTAAGGAGGTCGCTTAGAAAGCCGACCATGTATGAAACGTTGCCGGTGGCTTCCATGTTGGCCTTGAGCGTGTTGCCGTAGTTCGCCGTGCTCCCCGAGACGAGGCCGGTATCTTCTGGAAACCAGAAATTTTCCGTGATGATCATCGGCCACAGGTCCGCGGCCGGCCTGTATTGGCCGTTCCAAAGATTATTATGGCAGTTGACGCTGTCGTAACAGCCGCCATACGCCGGATAATAATGGACTGCAATACCTGTATTCGTACCGGTGAAAGGATACTGGACGTGTTGTTGCGGCGAACCCTGCCACTCAAGCGTCGGCACCCATATAACGTTGTTTGCGCCCGTGCCCCGGATATCGTTTATCACGGGCTGAATCCAGTCTCTGAAAGCGCTGAAGTATTTTGCCTGGCCGAAACCCCAGTCGCCGTTACCCGGGGATGATTCGATTTCGACCGGCTCGTTCATAAGCTCGAACATGATGTTATCGGCGTTCTTAACGCCCGGAGCATTTGCAACGGTGCTCCAGAAGGTGCGCAAGCGCGCCCGTTCAGTGACACCGGCATTACGGGAGCCGTTATTGGGCGTGTTGATCGGGCCTGTCGCGCTAAGCACCAGGTAAAGGCCGCGAGACCTGAGATGGTTGGCGTAAGGAACGACAAAGTTCTGTATCCAGCCGTTGAACTGTGCCTGGTTAACCAGTCCTGACTCCTGCGTCCAACCGCCTATGGAATCGGTATTGACGCGCACGAAGGTGGCGTACCATCCGTGGTCCCGGCCGTACTTCGGGCTGGTGTCGCTCATGAGGGTTGCAGCGTCGTTTAAATAGTTCAACATGCCCGCCACATTGCCCGGATTGGTCCAGTCGGTCGGATTGCTGTACCATCTGCCTCCGCCGTTAAACCAGGTCTCGGTAGGCTGCATCCAGCCTCCCCGGAGTACAACATTATTGCCGTCGGGATCTTTCAGAAAACGACCCTCTACATGCAAAGGTGGCGTTGGCATACCATCCCATGCAAGTGACGGTATAGGAATCAACCCCAATACAAAGAAAATGAAAAACATTCTTGGTTTTTTCATAAAATCGAATTGTTTAGTGACTAACATCGATGTTTCCTCCTCATAAATTATTTTTTAATAATATTTTTATCGATCGCGACGATTATCTGTTCAAATATTGATCGACCGCGCCCCCCGCAAGTATTTTCTCTTTTTTTACACCCGTTGCTCTTTTAGATGACGTACAGCAACATCCCGCACAAAACCGGTTTCACGCAGCCCGCCTGAAAGTCACTGCACTCCTCGGGAGAATGTTCCCGGTGGCACTGGAACATAAAAGGCAGGAACCCGGCGACTTACTTCATCGTTCACATCGCCGTAACAGCCATCGGTTTTTAGTCAGCCGGGAAGGCGGGTGGGAAACTTCGTTCCGGGGATTTCAATACCGCGCATAGACCCCTCCATCGCGAGTTGATAAGCGGGCTACATTATTGGAGTAACAACGGAAAAATTTGAATTATTGGAAGAATCATTAGAAATTGCAGAAAATTGAATCTTTCCGCGCGGTTTTTTTAAGTAGTTCCGCTATAGTCGATCAGACCAGAAAAAATTCATATAAAACTCCCCCCGGTGGTGGGGTTCACCGGGGGGATGCTCAAAACACGGTGTTATGCAACACCGTCTTTCAGACTCATTAGAATATCATGCGGGCAAACGAATAAAGGCTCCTGTTCCAGACATTCATATCATGCCCGCCGCCCGGGTAGACCTTCCAAAGGTGAGGCACGTTGTTTGCGGTCAAATGATTGTGGATATTGTTGCTGCCCGAGAACAGGCTGTCGGCATCGCCCACCGAGATAAATATGACACTGAGACCGCGCATCGCCTGGTAATTGGTCGGGCTCTGGTTAAGATTCGGAGCCGATGAAAAACCCGCGACCCAGGCAAAATCGTCCGTATTGCTCAAACCGAAATTCAAGGCCTGCCCGCCGCCCATCGACAATCCGGCAATGGCGCGGTTTTGTCTTCCCGGCGCCACGGGATAGTTCTGCTCTATATAAGGTATTAAATCATTCAGCAATACCCCTTCGAACGCCGCGAATGAAGCGAAAGGATCGCTGTTGATATCGCGCAGAGCATTGCCGTCAGGCATCACGACAATCATCGGCGTAATCAGATTCTGATTATGCAGGTTATCCATGATGTTGTTGAAACCGGCGCCGGCGTGATTTTGCCATTCCCACTCGTCGCCACCGATGCCGTGCAACAAATACAACACAGGATATTGATTGCCCGGGTTATAGTTTGGCGGTGTATAAACGGTTGTGTCGCGGTTAACGCCGACATCGGCCGCGAAATAGGTATGGTGCGCCACCTGCCCGCGGGCTCCACCGGCGAACTGGTCAAACCCCGCCGGCGGATCGATTACCTGGGGAAGCCCGCTGCTGGAAGACGAGCTGGAACTGCTGGACGACGAACTGCTCGATGAAGAACTGCTGGAGCCGCTCGACGAGGAGGACGTGCCGGACACATCGCCGAAGCTGATGTAGCCGTTGCAGTGCATCCACTCGCTGTTGGAGCCGCCGCCGCAGGCGCCGTTGGCGTACAGGGCCGTGTTGATGCTCTGGTTTTCGGCCTGGCGGGTCTCGCCGTTGACCTGGATGTAATCGACCTGCACGTCGCGGTTGGTGCCGTCGTCATTGGTGAAGGCAACCCGGATTTCACCGTCCAGGCCGGTCGTGGCAGTGTAGTTCTGCATGCTGGTGGTCATGGTCCAGGTCTGGACATCGTCGCCGCCGACCTGCAGAGTGAGCGATTCCTGACCGTTGACGCCACGGGCGCGGACCACGATCGTGTTGTCGCCACCGCCGCTGCTCGATGAAGAAGAGCTTGAGCTGCTGCTTGAACTGGATGATGAGCTGCTGGAGGACGAACTGCTGGAAGACGAACTGGAGCTCGATGTCGAGCTGGATGAACTGCTCGATGAACCGCCGTCACCGGAACAGGTCGGAACTTCAAAACTGCCGTCATGCGTACCCTGGAACCCGAACGAGGTGCTCTGGCCCACACCGAGGTTGCCGTTCCAACCGCAACAGTTGGTGAACGACGGCGTGGTGGTGCTGGCGCCCGAGGCGGTAACATTCCAGCTGCTGGTCACGTTGGCCGGCTCGCTGAAGTTCAACTGCACTGTCCAGCCGCTGATCGAACCCGGGCCGTCGTTGGTGACCGTGACGTTTACCTGATAACCGTTGCCCCAGATACTGCCCGGCGTCACCGTGCAGCTGTATGACGCAAGCGCCTGGCTGGCCGGCAACGCGCCGGCCAATAACATCACGAATTTCAAAAAGGTTTTCATACTACCCCTCCGTAGTTTATGTGCGGTTTTTGGATGAAGCCCGCATTGCATCGCCCCACCCTTTATTAGGAAGGCGCCAATATAGTTAATTCACAAAGTAAAAATGAAAGCGATTTGTGAAGGTTGTAAAAAGTTGAATTTTTCCTGTAATTAACGAAATCCATTTTATTTTGCAGTTTGGCGGCAGGAGTATGTATCTTCCGATTATGAGTTCAATATAATTTGAGTGATACCTCATCAGCTTTGCCAAGGCAGCATTGCAAGGCATGAGGGTGAAGCAATATCGCTTCACCCCCGCTGCTTATGATTTATTGCGCGATGCAGTTCGCCTGCATCAGGTTCCAGACTGCGTCGGCGGTCGCCTGCGAGCCGGCTGTCGACGGGTGTATGCCGTCCGACAGCACATACTCACCGTAACGGCCTTCGAATACCGGCCGCAGGTCGAGGAACAGGCTGGTGGGAACCGGGCTGCTCGCGGTCACTTGTTGCATCAGCGGCCGCATCACGTCAAGTCTGGACTGGAGCGTGGCGTTACCCACCGGGTCGGGATAGAACGTGTAAATGACATACTCCACGCCTTCCGCGGCCATCTGGTCCATGAGCGTGTCGGCCGCGTTCACGGCGTTCTGGATATCCGGGCAGGAAGCGGTTGGAGGATTGGAGCATGACCCTTGCAGCACGTCGTTGCCGCCGCCGTCCATGATGACGACCTTGACCGGACCCGCTTGGCGGCCGTTCGAGTACTGCATGGGAATGGTGGGTGAAAATCCGCCGGACAGCCGCGTGCCGCTCACCGAATTATCCCGGTAGTTCTCGTTCGCCGCCAGGGCCCCCGCGTTGCGAGCATGATTTTCCAACGCATTGGTAATCTCACCGGACAACGCGTAGAAGGAATCGCCGATAATCAGCACCTCGCTGCCCGCGACCTGACCGGTTGCGCATCCGCCGGAGGAACTTGAGCTGGATGAACTTGAACTGGAGGATGAACTGCTGGAGCTGCTCGACGAGGAAGACGTGCCGGACACATTGCCGAAGCTGATATAGCCGTTGCAGTGCATCCACTCGCTGTTGGAGCCGCCGCCGCAGGAGCCGTTGGCGTACAGAGCGGTGTTGATGCTTTGGTTTTCGGCCTGGCGGGTCTCGCCGTTGACCTGGATGTAATCGACCTGCACGTCGCGGTTGGTGCCGTCGTCGTTGGTGAAAGCGACCCGGATTTCACCGCCCTGGCTGGTGCTGGCCGTGTAGTCCTGCATGCTGGTGGTCATGGTCCAGGTCTGGACGTTGCTGCCGCCGACCTGCAGGGTGAGCGACTCCTGGCCGTTGACGCCGCGGGCGCGGACCACGATCGTGTTGCCGCCGCCACTCGACGATGAGCTGCTGCTCGAGGAACTGGAGCTGCTGCTGGAACTTGAGGAACTGCTCGAAGATGAACTGGAACTCGAGGACGAACTGCTGCTGGACGACGATGAGGAACCACTCGATGAACCGCCGTTACCGGAACAGGTCGGCACGTTAAAGCTGCCGTCATGGGTGCCCTGGAATCCGAACGAGGTGCTCTGGCCCTGCCCCAGGTTGCCGTTCCAACCGCAGCAGTTGGTGAACGACGGCGTCGTGGTGCTGGCGCCTGACGAGGTGACGTTCCAACTACTGGTGACGTTGGCCGGCTCGCTGAAATTCAACGTTACGGTCCAGCCGCTGATCGAACCGGGACCGTCGTTGGTGACGGTGACGTTCAACTGATAACCGTTGCCCCAGACGCTGCCCGGCGTCACGGTACAGCTGTATGAGGCGAACGTCTGGCCGGCCAGCAATGTACCGGCAAGTAATATTACGAATCTTAAAAAGACTTTCATAACTACCCCTCCGTGTTTTTGTACATTTTTGTATGAGGATGAAGCCTTCGTGCGTTGAACAGCCATCCTCATTCGTGACGCGCCAATATAGTTATTTCACGGAATAAAAATGAAAGCGATTTATGAACACTGCAAAAAGTTGAATTTTTCCTGTAATTAACGAAATGGAATTTTGAACTCCAAAACACGCCTCGTTTTCGGGAAAATCAATAAACAGGGAGTTAATTACGTGAGCATCCGTATATGGTGACAGAGCTGTTCACCTGCAAATGCGCTGATGGCTTCCCATGGCACCCGATCATGCGTACTCAGCTTTCCTGAACCCGCAGATCTTTGAATGTTTTGGGTGTGCAACCGTACTCGTCTTTAAACAGCGTAATGAAATAGGGCACGTTTTTATAACCAACCGAACGGGCGATATCGGCCACGTTGGCGCCGTCCCGGGAAAGCAGGCGGGTAGCTTCGGCCAGCCTCAGTTTTTTCAGGTAAGCGTTGAACGTCATACCGAGCTCGTCCCTGAGCAGTTCGTTGATTTTGGTGCGATTGATGCCGAGCGCGGTAACGGCAAACTCCAGGCTCATGTCGGGGTTCGAATACTCTCTCGCCATGAACCGCAACAACTGGCCTTTCTCCCTGTCGCGATGCGGTTCGACGGATAACTGTTGATAGGCTATTAATGGAAGATCCTTGTTCAATTTATCCTTTACATCCTTGATCAGACTTGAGGTATATTGCCTGAACAGCCAGAATAAATAGCCGCACCAGAGCGGTACTGCCAGCCCCGCGAAAGCCCAGGCGTAACGCCAATCGTGTCCGTGGAGAATCAATTCGCCGATATCGATCTGAGCGCGTACGTTTACCGGACTGTGCGGCGACATGCCGTAGGAAATCGCGCCGACCTTATCCAACCGGTAGTTCCGGTGGTCGGAGACGGAGATATCGAAGGTATTCAGCCACCATCTCTCCACTTCCAGATGCCTGAAATCGATTTCGACATCCGAGCGGGTTTCTTTACAGAAAAAAGGAGTCGAAGCAGTCCTGTACGAGGAAGGGTCTCCCCGCCTGGTGACCTCTTCATCAAAAAGGTGAACATAAAAAGTCAACACGTTATGCGGCATGCACCTGGCTTTGAACGTGAGCCTGGAAAACTTCGTCAAATCGACCAGGCTGTTAAAGTCTCCCGGTTCCGCGAAGGCGAGGGCCTGGATGACAAAAGGGATCTCCAGATCGTCTGTAAGATAAACGTCGTAGTTCAGGCTGAGCGTCGAATCGTTTACGGTGGTTGAAGAAGAGCCGCCAAACGGAACGTCGGTGGTGGTCATAAGCTTCCAGGGAATGGCGCTTTCGTGGGCGGGGAAAAGCGTCTTGCTGACGGAAGTGAGTTCGACGCACAGGTAATAGCCGAGCAACGCCGTCAGCATACTCAAACAAAGGAATGAGACGATGGTTTTTCTGTAAAACTCGGGCATGGCATGCACTGACGTTTTAAGGCCGGCGGCTGCCGGTTTTCATGAGAGCCGTGAGCGCCCCAACCGGGATATGGTATTACAGTTGCGGGGCAATTTTACCCCTAAATGCGGACTTTCTTTGCCCGGGACGGGTGGAAACGCCGCCGTGGCCGGTACCCACCCTGCATTTGGCACATATATAAGGAATCATTTTCGATGTGGAGGGATGCCGGACTATTTCTGTTCCCTGCCGCAGCTCCTGCAACCGCCCTGTTACGTGCGGATTTGCGGCCCTCTTTCATTGACACGTCCCGCCATGCGTTCGGACGCCATTAACTGAAGCGCCGGGTGCACGAATTCTTTCTCCTTCGCACACCCGACGTTGGATTTGTTGCAGTTTTCGGTTGGATCAAATCCTCAACGATTATTCCTCAAGTTCCTATTGGGAAACTCGATTAAAGTAAAGAAGGGTTCCCCCGCTGTTAATGATAAGTTGCCCGTCTTCCGTGAACTCCGCGGTGGAGTTAATCCCCTTGATATAAAACTTGGTTTTGCTCTCTGCGATGTACTCGGTTGCCTCACCCTCGCCACCGATCGCTATCGTTCCTACACCCACAACAGAAACGGTAGTTGGAAACGGCGGGAACCCTTCCAGGCCTCCTTCATATTCGCCCGCATACTGTTGTAAAAACTCCTCGCTTAACTTCAAGAAAGGCCTTTTAAAAACATATTGAAGACCACGGGTATAGGCAATGGGCTCGACCCCGGCATGACCCACACCTTTAATCACTTTATACTTGTGTTTAAAACCTTTAAGCCCGGCCGACTCAATGGAGTTATTCAGCATTTCCACAAAAACCTGATTGGTATCCAAAGATCCGACACTTAAAAAAGAACGAACCTTTTTGAGATCGGCTGCCCCATACATCAACGCCAATCTTTCATCGAAATACGCCCAATCCATAAAGTAGGAACCGGCAATGGCAATATACCCATCAAAATGTCCCGGTTTTTCAAGCATGGCATAGCTGGTGAACAGGCCGCCGAGGGAAACGCCCAACAAGACCCTTTTTTCTCCAACACGATACAAACTCTCGACATAAGGGATAAGTTCATCAGTCAGCGCGGATAAAAATAAATTTGCACCGCCGCTATTGGGTATATAGGGAAGATTCGGTCGAATGAAATCCCGGGTACGAAGAAGGCCTGGATCATCTCCTTCTCCTCCCCAGGTGATTCCGACGGTGATGGCCTCGGGTATCATGCCGTCTTGGGCCAGATTACCGGCGATTTCCGAAACCAGCAAAAAACCCCATTGGCCGTCGAGCACGACAAGAATCGGGTATTCTTTATCGGGCGAGTTCTGATAGCCTTCCGGCAAGCCTATGCGCAATTCGTATATCTGACCGGGAACGATTGCCGATTGAACTTTGTGAACAATGGCGTGCTCAACAATTAACGGCTCGCCTTGAGTCTGAGCGTTCGATGCATGGCTTGTCAGTGTGAATAAAAACAGGAATATAAAAAATATGCGTTTAATCATGTCAGCTCCATCTTGATTATCAGGGTAATTGATATTGAAAAAGCATTTTACGTCCTGAGTCAGCCGTTATTTTGGCGGTTTTCTTTCTTAATCAATCGGTATTGTACCCTTCGATATCCCTGTGCTGTATCACAAGATCTTGGGAGTTATTCCCGAACATGAAAAATATTTGGAAGGTTTTTGCGAAGGCACACATCCTGATAGCGCGCCATTTCATCAAGTCCGACGTTGAGAGGAAAATTCGCGAACGAAATTATTCGTTGTTCCGGCCTGCTTTCTTCCCTAAGGCCTTGGATATGGCTTGCTCGACACAGGTACGGAAAGCGGCAGGAGGGGTCCCGCCGCTAAAATCCTTAATTTCAACGACTTGAATTCTATAATGATCGTCACACTTCGCTGATGAAAATGCATTTTTGGCACCTTCAAACAATGAATGATAGATACGGTCTTCATCACCGTTTACATAAGTCTTGTCCCATATCAACTCGAAAGATTCAGCAGGCTTTATTTTTATGGCAAGGGAACAGTTAAACCGACCACGGCAAGTTGCTAGATTGAAAGTTTCCCGCGTCAACACCGTTCCGAACCTGTCCATTCAGACCCTGAGCCAGCCGCGAAATCCCCTGGCGGCATAATAGGATTCCGCGCCGTTGTGATACAGGAAGACAGTGTCGTAACGGCGATCGCAAAACAACGCACCGCCGAGTTTGCGGATGTCGGCGGGCGTTTTCACCCAGCTCGATGTTTTCTCATCGAACTTCCCGAGCTTCTGCAACTCCCGGTACTGCTCTTCCGTTAGCAGCTCGATGCCCATCGCGGCCGCCATGCCGACAGCGCTGTTTTTCGGTTTATGCTCTTTCCTGGCCTCCAGCGCTTCACGGTCGTAACAAACGCTACGGCGGCCCTTGGGACTTTCCGTCGAACAGTCGTAAAAAATGAATTCGACGGTCTTTTTGTCATAACCCACCACATCCGGCTCGCCGCCGGTGCTTTCCATTTCATGCAGCGACACGAGTTTTTCAGGGTGGGCGTCCAACTTCGCCTGCACTTTGGCCCACTCAAGACCTTTGTGGCGGTTCATG
>DASVCP010000363.1:0-3040 GCA_036381555.1 Gammaproteobacteria bacterium | reverse complement strand
TACTGGGAATATTGTGCGAATTTATCGCGATGCCAATCTCCATACCCGGCGCCATGTGATCGCCCAAAACCTCAATTACGCGACCAATGGGAGGATGGTGCAGAGTCGGTTGCTCGACAATCTCAACGACGACAATCTGTCCGTCCCGCGCACCCCCGACATCCTGACGCTGCACCAACACATCCTGGATAATTCGTTTGTGATCGGCCACAACGAAAGCAACCTGGCCTTCATAGAACAGCCGCCCCACTAATCTGAGATTGGCGCGTTCCAGGACTTCCACAAGCGCCACTTCCCGCCGTCCCCGGCGGTCGACACCCGTGACATGCATGACCGCCCGATCATCATGCAGTAAAGCCCGCATCTGTTTGGGAGGGATAAAAAGATCGTCACCACCATCATCGGGATGCAAAAACCCGAAACCGTCCGGATGGGCGATCACTCTGCCACGAACCAAATCACGCTCGTTTACGGGCAGATAGCCTTCCTTACGGTTCAGCACCAGTTGACCGTCTCTGACCATGGCATTGAGGCGTCGCCGCAAAGCTTCCTGACTTTCCAGCTGACCTATATTCAGCAATTCAATTAATCGCTCAAGGGTGCAAGGTCCCTGATGAGATTCAATTACGCGCAACAGGTATTCGCGACTGGCGATAGGCTGCTCATAGCGTGCGGCTTCTCTGTCATAGAATGGATCTTCGGAGGGTATTAGGTGTTTTTTTGTCATTGAGAGCCGGACGCCTGGCGGTTGCGATTTTTATCCAAATTATACACACTCATTGACAAGCCCAACACACCCCGGTAAATTCGCGCTTCTTTTGAAATCCATCCCGCATGCCCAATGCCCAGGTGGCGGAATTGGTAGACGCGCTGGCTTCAGGTGCCAGTGGGGTAAAAGCCGTGCGAGTTCGAGTCTCGCCCTGGGCACCATCGAGTCCACACCATTCGGAGCTTTAGCCATATTTGTGTCACGTGGCGGACGGCACGGTCCGCTCCGTAGATGATCATCCCCGACACTCCCGCGGCAGCGGTACGGGAACCGCCGAAGCAAAAGCCTTCAGGTTAGCATCGCCCTAAATTCGGAGCCCCAGCGGCAGTACGGGAAAAGCTCCATCGCTCCATGAGCAGGCGCAGGGTATCAGGGGTACGGAAAGCATGCCTGGATGCGGGAAATGCAGACCTCACTCCATCGGCTCCCTCATAACCTCCACCTCCCCACCAACGACTCTGTGATAAAAACAATCGGCACGATACGTATGACAGGCCGGCCCCTGCTGGTCAACCAGCAAAAGCACCGTATCGCCGTCGCAATCAAAACGCATTTCCACCAGGCGCTGCACGTGGCCCGAGCTTTCGCCTTTGCGCCAGTAAGTTTGGCGGGAACGGGACCAGTAGCAAACCTGTCCGGTGTTCAACGTCTCCTCTATTGCCCGGCGGTTCATCCAGGCGAGCATCAGAACTTGATGCGTATCATATTGCTGGGCAATGGCGGGCAACAATCCATCAGCGTTGAACTTCAATGCATCCAACACCTCCCTTAAGGGTTGCCGGGCTCCCCGGGGGGCGGATTCCAACCGCTTGAATAATTCATTCATATCTGCACCATTTCATTTCAACCCACCTTAGCTTAGCATGCATACATTTATTCCTTGCCCGCTTTTTCGCCTCCAACCTGCATTTCAGCACTTACTTTTTAAGGTATACTCGCACTAAATGCCTTGTGACTCGATATTATTGCCCGGGAACCATTTTAATGAGCTCTCTCTTAATCACCAACGCAAAAATTGTCAACGAAAACTCGGTTAAAGAAGCGGATATTCTGATCAAAAACGGCCGTATCGAGCAAATCGATTCCGAATTAACGCACCGGGCAACTGACAAAACTCTCGATGCAGCCGGCAAAATCGTCATGCCTGGCATGATCGACGATCAGGTCCATTTTCGTGAGCCAGGCCTCACCCATAAAGGCGACATGGCGACCGAATCACGGGCCGCCCTGGCGGGAGGCATCACCAGTTTCATGGAAATGCCAAACTGCAACCCACTGACAATTACACACGAAACCCTGGAAGCGAAGTGCCGGTTAGCCGCACAAAAATCGGCCGCCAACTTCGCATTTTATCTGGGTGCAAGCAACGATAATATTGAGCAGATTAAATCTCTGGACCCTAAAGCCGCTTGTGGAGTAAAAGTTTTCATGGGAGCATCAACCGGAAACATGCTGGTAGACGATCCCTATACCCTGGAACAGATTTTTATCCATAGTCCGGTACTGATTGCCACGCACTGCGAAGACACCCCCACGATCATCGCCAATGAAGCCCGTTTTAAAGCAAAATATGGCGATGATATTCCGGTCCAGCTTCATCCCCTGATCCGCTCGGAAGAAGCCTGCTACCAGTCCTCTTCTCTGGCGGTATCGCTCGCCAGACAGCACGGGAGTCGTTTACACGTACTACATCTGACAACCGCAAAAGAGTTGGAGCTATTTGAAGCCGGAAACCTCGATAACAAACGCATTACTGTCGAAGCGTGTGTGCACCATTTGTTTTTCAACAGCGACGATTATGCCGGCAAAGGCAACCTGATCAAATGCAATCCCGCCATTAAAACCAAAGCCGATCAAATCAGCCTGCAAAACGCGGTTAAATCGGGTGTAATTGATGTCATCGCCACTGACCATGCACCACACACCTGGGAAGAAAAACAACAACCCTATATAAAAGCTCCTGCGGGCCTGCCCCTGGTTCAACACGCCCTTCTCAGCTTGCTCGAGCTATACCACAAAGATATCTTCGACCTTGAACTGATTGTCCATAAAACAAGCCATGCGCCGGCAACTCTTTTTAATGTTGTCGACCGCGGTTTTATACGCGAAGGCTACTGGGCAGACCTTGTCGTTGTCGATTTAAACAAGCCCATGGCCGTAACAAAAGACACCGTGCTTTACAAGTGCGGCTGGTCTCCCTTCGAAGGGCATACCTTCCGCTCGTCGATCGAAACCACCATACTCAATGGTAAAATCGCATACCACGAGGGA
>DASVCP010000362.1:0-5931 GCA_036381555.1 Gammaproteobacteria bacterium | reverse complement strand
CCGCGCGCTTTATCCGCGCGTGCCGGTGCTGCTGCTGATCCGCGATCCCGTCGAAGTGCTCGCGTCCCACCAACGGCTGGCCGGCCGTCACATGGCGGGCGATCCGTCGCTGGCCGGGTTGAACCCGGCATTCGCCGGCCTGAAGGCCGACGAAAGCCCGTTGGACTATCGCATCCGCGTGTTGCAGGCCCTGCTTGAAATAATGAACGGGATTTGCGAACAGCCCGGCGTGATGACGCTCGATTATTCGCAACTGGACGCGAAAAAAATCCGTGCCATCGGAAATCACTTCGGCATCACCTTGAGTCACGACGATGACACGCGCATTCAACAGCGCATGAAATTCCATTCCAAGGAATTGCACCGCGCGTTCCAACCCGACAGCCGGCAAAAACAACAACAGCTCGGCATGCCCGAGCGCGACAGGATTCGGAAAGACCTCGCGTCATCCTATCGGCGGCTGTTGACGTTCACATTGGCGCCCATAAACGAGGCCGTCGCATGTTGAACGGTATCTCCATACACGATGGACTGAAATTACGCAAGGCAAAACAACGCGACCGCGCATTCATGCAGCAACTGTTCAACTCGACGCGCGAACACCTTCGGCTGCTGCCGTTGACCGGCCCGCAGATCGAGGCGCTGTTCGCGCAGCAATACCAGTTGCAACAAACGTATTATGCCGGGCAATGGCCGGACGCCTCTACGCTGATCATTCAACTTGGGTCCAACGCCATCGGCAAAATTATCATCGACGAAAACCAAACCGCTTTGCATATCATCGATATCGCCCTGGAACCGGCGATGCGCGGCAAAGGATACGGTACCGCGCTGCTGCGCGCCATTCAGGCCGCCGCCCAAAAACGCGGGCTGCCGGTCAGGCTGTCCGTCGACCGGCAAAACCGGCAAGCCAAAAAGCTTTACCTCGCCCTTGGATTCCAGGTTACCGGAACATCCGACACGCATGAGTCCATGAGCTGGTCGCCATCGCTTCCCGGGGCTTCAGGTGATTTTTTCACACACAACCGAAACAACGAACCTGTAAAATCCGTTTTCAGAACAAACAAGGGGGGCAGCATGTGAGATTCTTAAGTTAAAGACATTAAGGCCGCTACTGCCAGGATTGGCATCAAGCAACGTTAAATGCCGCGTGCAAAGGGCAGCATTCAGATCCTCGTTTACCGCATGCTGATATTTAACAAATGGCAGGGAAGTTTTTCACTGAAATCGTTTTATTTTATCTGTAAAAAAACAACTCAATAAGGAGTAAGGATCATGTCTGAACCATTTCTCGGCGAAATCCGTATGGTCGGTTTCAACTTCGCCCCGCGCGGCTGGGCTTTCTGCCAAGGGCAAATATTGTCCATTGCACAGAACAGCGCGCTGTTTTCCTTGCTGGGCACCATGTACGGCGGTAACGGCACCACCACTTTCGCGTTGCCGGATTTGCGCGGCCGCGCTCCGGTTGGCATGGGTAACGGCCCGGGCCTGACGCCGATTACCCAGGGTGAACTGGCGGGCACGGAAAACGTGACCCTTCTTTCCACGCAAATGCCGATGCATACTCACACCGCCACGGCCGCGGCCACGTTCGCGGTGGCGGGCACGCCCTCAAATGCAACCGCCACGCCATCCGCAACCAATAATATTTTAGGTGCATCCCAGGCCGGCGGCCCTCCGTCAGCGGCGATCTGGTCCGACGCGCTGAACAGCCCGGTGACGCTGGGCAATACCGAGACAGTGAGTGTGACCGTCGAGCCCGCCGGTGGTGGCCAGCCGGTACCGATACGCGATCCTTTCCTGGGCACTAATTTCATCATCGCCCTGGAGGGCATATTCCCGTCCCGGAACTAAGCGGCGGGGAGCAACGATTAACGCGTGACGCGGGCGCGCAGTGGATGCCGCCCGCTCATGCTTAAAAAAACAAGGTCTGTTTGATCAACCGTCAAGTTTGAAAGAGAGCTTTTATTTTGCCCGGCGCACAAAAATTTCACTTTATTTCCGGCTTGCCCCGCTCTGGCTCGACGCTGCTGGCCGGCATCCTCCGGCAGAACCCTCGCTTCCATGCCGCCATGAGCAGCCCCGTTGCCGCGCTGATGCAAAGCTGCCTGGAACAAACCGGCGCCAACAGCGAATTTTACAGTTTCTTCGATACCGAACGCCGCAAGGCGATCTGCAAGGCGCTTTTCAACGCCTATTACCATGACAAAAACCGGTACGAAGTCATCTTCGACACCAACCGGCACTGGACGGCGCGATTGCACCAGCTCGTTGAGTTGTTCGACGATTTTAAAATGATCTGCTGCGTGCGGAACGCCGCATGGATCATGGATAGCTTCGAACGGATTTTCCGCAAAAACCCATTCGACTACAGCCGTATGTTCACCTCGGCGAACCGGTTAACGGTCTACACGCGCTGCGAACCGATGATGAGCGCCGGCGGCACTGTCGGCAGCGCCTGGACCGCGTTAAAGGAAGCCTATTACGGCGAATTTTCCGAAAAGTTGTTACTGGTCGACTACGACCTGTTGACGCAATACCCGCAACGCACGTTGCAACTGGTTTACAAGTTTCTCGACGAACCCGCGTTCGAACACGATTTCGACAACGTCGAGTACGAAGAAGGCGAATTCGACCAGGCGCTGGGCGTAAAGGATCTGCACACGGTTAAACGCAAGGTGGAATTCAAGCCAAGGCGCACCCTGTTGCCGCCGGAGCTGTTCCAGAAATACAGTGAAATGGATTTTTGGCGGGACTCAGCGGGCACCGCCGCGAGTTATATAGGCAACAAAACAACCAGCAAAGCAACGACCGCAACACCAATCGATCAAGGACAAGCAACATGAAAAAGCATCTACTGACCGGCCTGTCATCGTTATTGTTTCCGATGAGCATGTATGGATTGCCCTCGAACACGGGCAGCTATCAACGCAGCTACCTGCGGGCGTCGGCAAGTTCGGGCGATGCGTTTAAACTGTCAAGCGCGGCTAATTCAATAACGCCTGCGACGCCGTTGCCGGAAAACGAAGATCAAATTGATATTAACGGGGGACGACAAGTGCTGGAGCTGGTCATTATTGACGCGGCAGTCCCCGAGAAACACGAAATCTATAAACAGTCGGGGCCTGGCATAGAAATAATGGAATTACGTGCCGGCGAAAACGGTCTCACACAACTAAAAAATATCTTATCAGGTTACCGTAACCTCAATGCCTTACATATTTTCTCCCATGCCGAGGATGCCAAGGTTTATCTCGGCAACAGCGTTGTCACCCGGGAGACCCTGGGCAAAGATATTAATACCTTGGCCGTAATGGACCTGGCCTTGAAAGATGGCGCTGACGTTTATTTCTATGGCTGCAGCCTGGCAAAAACTCAGGAGGGTGAAAGCTTTTTGGATTTGATATCTCACGCCGCGAATGTGGATGTTGCGGCTTCCAATAATTACACAGGCGGTCATCAACTGGGTGGCGATTGGAATCTGGAAATTCAGAAAGGGGATATTAATAAACCGCTTCGCTTTGATTCCGTTGCAATGTCCGATTTCAATGCCATTTTGCGTTTCAGCGGCACGCTGAACTTGGACGACATGCCAACCGGTTATGAGAATTATAAAAGTTATACTATTGGCGGCACTCCCTACACCATTAGAATTCAATCTGGCGGTAGTGGTGACTATGTCGGGAATTATAGTGCGGGCTATGTTTATCTTGGCTCATATGGTTCAGATCTAACGGAAGGCAGTGTTTATTTCACCAGCGGCGAAACCTTTTCGTTGTCAAGCCTTTATTTGTTCAACAGTAACGGTGTTTCCACTAAAACCTTTCGAATAACTTCCAACAAGGGCGGAGTGCAGGATTCGGAAGCCGTGGATACAGGGACCAGCACTACCGTCAATTTCTCCGGGGCCAATTGGACGGATATCACCAGTTTTACGATTCAATATACTGACAATACAACTCTGAACTATGTCAAAGTGGATGACATAGTTATTTCCGACCTGGGTCCACCGCGGGACAGCGACGCCACCCTGACCGCCGCTGCCGGGGTCACAGAACCGGTGGGTCTGGATACCACCGTGGACACGGTTGGCGAAGCCGTGGATGTGTTCGACTTCACCATCACTGACGGCGGGACTAGTGATGGCCTCTCGACCTTGGTATCGCAGATCGTGGTGAATGTCAGCGGCACCTCGACCGATGCCGAACGCGGCCAGATCACCTGGCGACTGAATGGGCCGGATGTCAGCAACGTTACCGGCACATACAACGCCGGCGCCGACACCATCACCTTTTCGGGCTTGAGCATCGATGTGGCCGATAGCGGCAACGAAACCTATACCGTCAATGCTTACTTCAATGACAACACCAATGTGGTTGAGGATCGCACGATTATTCTCAACGTCAACGGTGACGACGATTTGACCGTTGGCGCCGACGGCACACGGATGTCCGGTGGTAATGCCGACATCACCAATGGCGCGGGCACAACGATTGATGTGGTTGTCGCGCAACTGGCGTTTACCACCCAACCAGCCGGTTCGGTTTCCGGCAGCGCGCTGACCACACAACCGGTGGTCGCAGCCAGGGACGCTTTCGGCAACATTGACGTGGATTTCACCGAAACGGTTACCTTTACCGAAGCCAGCGCCGGCAGCCTGAGCAACAACACGCAGGCAGCGAGCAATGGCGTGGCGACTTTTACCAACCTGATCTACACTGCGACGGCCGACCAGCAGAGCTTTACGTTGACCGCCAACGATCAGGACGGCGTCGGCACTGACCTGCCGACCGCCAATGCCGACCCCGTGATTTCTGATGTGGTCGCAACCAAACTGGTGTTCGATACTCAACCGGCGCCGACCACGATCGCCGGCAACCAATCGACGGTTTTTACCACCGTACCGGTGGTGTCGGCGCGTGACGCCAACAATACCGTGGATACCGGCTACAGCACCGGGATCACCTTGTCCGAGGTCAACGGTCCCGGCAGCGCGGCTGTGTCCGCAACCGGCGATACCGACGGCAATGCTTTGACCGTGACGGTCACGCCGGGCAGCGGCGTATCGACTTTCACCGGTTTGCAGATCAACTATACGCTGTCCGGCGGCGTCGACGAAACCTTCAACCTGCGGGCCTCTTCCGGCGGACTGACCACCGCCGACAGCGACCAGTTCACCGCGGTTGCCAACAACCCGCCGACCGACATCGCGTTAAGCACAAGCGATATCAATCAAAGCAGTACCGGGGCGGCCGTGGCCGTGGGCACGCTGAGCACCACCGATGCCGATGGCGGCGATACCCATACCTATTCGCTGGTCAACAACGGCACATCGGGCAACGGCAGTTGCGGCGCCGCAGGTGATGACGACAATGCTTCGTTCCAGATCGACAACGACGAACTCGAAACTGCCGGCAGCCTCGCTCCCGGCAGTTACAACGTGTGTATTCAAACCTCGGACGGCGCGGCCAGCTACCAGGAAAGTTTTACGGTAACCGTGACGGATGATGTAGCGCCTACCGCCACACTGGTGATGGCCGACACGGCCCTGGCTGCCGGCGAAACCTCGCTGGTGACGATTACCTTTAATGAGGCGGTGACCGGTTTCACCAACGCCGATCTGACGGTTGCCAACGGCTCCTTGAGCGCTGTCAGTTCCGGCGACGGCGGCATCACCTGGACGGCAACCCTGACACCGACCGTCGACGTCACTGATGCAACCAATGTCATCACGCTCGATAACACCGGCGTGGCCGACGCCGCTAGCAACGCCGGTACGGGCACCACCGACTCCAATAATTACGCTATCGACACGGCGCGCCCGACCGCCACTCTTGTGGTGGCCGACACCGCCTTGGCAGTTGGCGAGACATCCGGCGTCACCATCACCTTCAGCGAAGCGGTGACCGGTTTTACCAATGCCGATCTGAC
>DASVCP010000361.1:0-3407 GCA_036381555.1 Gammaproteobacteria bacterium | reverse complement strand
GTATTGATTTAGTTCAACGGCCTCCAACGCCTGGCGAACCTCGCGCACAGCGTAGCATGCATAACCCCGTTGTTTGAGAAACAGAAAAAGCTGCTCGCACACTGTCGGGCTGTCGTCAACAACAAGAATCCGGCGTTTCTTAATTTCAACCATGGTCTCTTGCATGTCCAGGCTCCTTTTCTCTGCGCCAAACGTGAAGGAGCAATTAGCGTGCCTGACGGCACCGCCTTAAACTAATTCTAATCGCGATTGCAAGTGGCGGTTTTATAAGCGGTTTAAATTCGACCCTAATTATCCCCGTGTGGATTCCCGTAAATACAGGCGTTTTGACTTTGACGAAATCTCAACGGGGAAAGGCATGCCTCGCGCAGTGACGCGGTGACGCGGAGAAAATTCAACTTAATAAAATATCAGGGCTCACTAGCCCGGGCATATCCCGCCAAATTACTCATAAAGAGAAGATGTATATACAAATGCTCATCAACATCTCAGTCATAGTCTGCACAAGTTATTTCATTCAACATTCAATTGCCGATCACTTATATTATTCAACTGCCTCTTAAAGAAGCGCTAGTGATCCTGCCCGGCATAGATCCACATCGGCTCAGTTTCCCCCGCCCTGATGAAGCCGAATTTTCTGTAAAAATCGACGGCACGATTATCCGCAACCAGCATGTGTTGATGAAAGCCTTCATACTTCGCTTTAAGCCTCCCCATGATCTCCGAACCGATACCCTTGCCTTGGTATTCCGGATGAACAAGCAGGTGCGGATAGTAGACGACCAGAAACCCGTCTGAAATCGCATTCCCCAAGCCGACCAGCTTTCCATCGGCCCAGGCGGTTATAAGTGAGTGGGAGTTTCGCAAGGCCTTATGCAGCAATTCCGGCTTATTGACGCAAGACCAGCCAGTTGCAATGTACAGGGAAATGATTTCTTCTAAAGGGATATCCCGGCGTTCACTGTAATCGGTATTCATTCGGTATTTCATTTCCTTTTTGCCTGTAAGTTAAATAATGCATTAATACAAAACGCCCGGCCCTTTCCAATCTACACCAGCGCCACATTCTTGGGAAGAACGTCACTGGCTGCCCAATTTCTGAGCCGGTTATCGCAACGTGAAGGCCTGCCTCCCCCCATTCCCACTCTTTCTACTCGCCTGAGTAAATGCACAGTGCCAGAAAGAGCAGGGGCTATAGCCATAAATCTGCGTTAATCTGCGAAAATCTGCGGATCGCTTTTGGTCTTACCTTCGCGCCTTAGCGCCTTAGCGTGAGACCCGCTCTTAAAACTCCGGAACATTGCATCCCCCCGCCCGGAATGCCAAAATCACCGCAAACAACGATAACCGGGAGAGTCACCCTTGTCCAACCGCGAACTCTACCTGCTGGGCAGCCGGCGTTTTCTGCCGTTGTTCGTCACCCAGTTTCTCGGCGCCTTCAACGACAACCTGTTCAAGAACGCGCTGGTGATCCTGATCACTTACCGGCTGGCGGTGGACAGCGTGTTCAGCGTGCCGCAGATGGTCAACATCGCCGCCGGGGTTTTTATCCTGCCGTTTTTCCTGTTCTCGGCGATCGCCGGGCAACTGGCCGAGCGCAGCGAGAAATCCGGGTTGATCCGCAAGGTGAAGCTGTTTGAAATCATGCTGGCATTGTTCGCGACTCTGGCATTATTCAGCGGCGACGTCTATTTCATGCTGGGTATCCTGTTCATGCTGGGGACCCAGTCGACATTCTTCGGACCGTTGAAGTACAGCATCCTGCCGGATCATTTGCGCGAGGACGAGTTGATCGGCGGCAACGGGCTGATCAGCATGGGCACGTTTGTCTCGATTCTGATCGGCATTATGGCCGGGACATTGCTGATCCTGACCGAGCCGGGCTACTGGCTGGTGTCGGGGTTGATGCTCGCGGTGGCGCTGGCTGGCTGGCTGGCCAGCCTTTATATACCCGTTTCCGCGCCTGCCACGCCGGACCTTAAACTCAACTGGAACATCTTCACCGGCACCTGGCGAATGCTGAAACATTCGGCCGGCAACCTCAGCGTGTTTCGCGCGACCCTGGGCATTTCCTGGTTCTGGCTGCTGGGCGCGACTTACCTTGCACAGTTTTCAAATTACGCCAATACGGTGATCGGCGGCAACGAACAGGTCGTGGCGCTGTTCCTGACCGCGTTCACCCTCGGCGTCGGTCTCGGCTCGCTGTTGTGCAACCGGCTGGTGCAGGGCGAGGTCACCGCCAAGTACGTGCCGCTGGCGGCGCTGGGCATGACGTTTTTCGCGGTCGATTTGTATTTCGCCAGCCAGGCGATCGTGCCGGACCCGCAACGGCTGATCGGCGCGGCCGAGTTCTTCGGCGCGTTCCAGCACTGGCGGGTGTTCCTGGATTTCGTCCTGTTCGCGGCCTGCGGCGGCGTATATATCGTGCCGCTGTACTCGATCATCCAGAACCGCTCGAAGCCCGAACACCGCTCGCGCAACATCGCCAGCCTCAACGTCATGAACGCGCTGTTCATGGTGGTCTCGGCGCTGGGCACCACCGCACTGCTGGGCGCCGGATACAGCATTCCGGAAATCTTCCTGATCCTGGCGGTGCTGAACGCCGGGGTCGCGCTGTACATCTGCAAGCTGCTGCCCCACGAGGTGGTCAAGGTGTTGATGCGGCGGCTGCTTTTCCTCCTTTATAAGGTTGAGATAACCGGCCTGGAGCATTACCGCAAGGCCGGCGACCGCGTGGTGATCGTGGTCAATCACATTTCCTTTCTGGACGGGCTGCTGCTGGGCGCCTACCTGCCGGACATTCCGACCGCGGCCATGAACACGCATATCGCCAGGCGCTGGTGGGTCAAGCCGGCGCTGGCGCTGTTCGACATCGTCACCGTCGACCCGACCAATCCGATTTCGGTGAAGACCATGATCAAGGTGGTCAAGGGCGGCAACAAGCTGATCATTTTCCCCGAAGGCCGCATCACCGTGACCGGCGCGCTGATGAAAGTCTACGAAGGGCCGGGCACGATCGCGCACCTGGCCGACGCGACCCTGGTGCCGATACGCATCGACGGCGCGCAGTATTCGCCGTTCTCGCGTCTGCGCGGCAAATTGCCGACCCGCTGGTTTCCGAAGATCACGCTGACCGTCATGCCGCCGCGGCGCTTCCATGTGCCGGAAGGGGTGCGCGGCCGCCAGCGGCGGCAGATCATCGGCAACCAGCTGTACGACCTGATGGTCGAGATGGTTTTCATTACCAGCGACCTGCGGCAGACCCTGTTCGCCGGCCTGCTGCGGGCGGAAAAACTGTTCGGCATGGGCCGCGGCATACTCGAGGACGTCGAACGCGCGCCGGTACGTTATGCGCGGCTGCTGGCGTCGAGCCTGGTGCTGGGCCGCCGCTTTAAACAGTTCAGCGC
>DASVCP010000360.1:0-4616 GCA_036381555.1 Gammaproteobacteria bacterium | reverse complement strand
CCAGCACCGCTCCGGCCATCCCGGCCGTAAAAAACTTGCATGTCTGCATGGCGTGATCTCCTCCAAAAAGTGTCGAAAACCCAATTTGCAAAGGAAGGAACGGAACGTATTGATTCTGACCGTTTCTACCCCTAACCGCCATAATCGACACGGGAATTGTGACCGGCGTGGCAAACAGGATGACAAACGGTCAACGAGATTCGTTTTCATTACCTGAAATATACGGATTAGTGCCTAGTCCATGATCCTGAACCAGTGTCAATATGCTCACTTTCAATTTTCAAGCGCATGTTGTGGGGCTTTCTGAAGAGATGAAAACATGAAGGAGATTATTTTTCGAAACCCGTCCGTTAGTGTTAATCTCACCCCCTGAGCCGGTGGAGGGGATAGGGATATTCGTACAAACCCTAGCATAAGGACAATCCAGGTTAGCCGGATACGTTGAGAAAACTTTGAATCAAAAACAAAGGCAGGTAAGAACCATGGTATTTGCGAACAAGCTTATCAACGCGCTTCTGCTGGGCAGCCTCGTATTGTCAACGATTGGGTGTGACAGAGAACCACAAGAACCAAGTCCTCAACCACCCAACCCTTACTTGGGAATTATTCCTCTGGAATCGCTGTCGTTACCTGCGGGTGAACCCGCCCCCGGCAGCCGTTATTCAGTGCAGGTGGGCCTGTACGACGACATGAAAGACGCGGCTCCCGTCATAGAAACGCTTGCCAAAAATAATTATCAGCTGATGGTGAACCGGGTGGTCGACAGCCAGGGCGTCGAACAAAACCTGTTGCGCATCGGCGACTATTCAACTCCGGAAGAAGCCTCCGTTGCCGCCGCGGAATTGAATGAAGTCACTGGCAACGAGACCCGAGTCATTCTTTTGCCTCAATAAGGTCTGACTTCCAACGAAAAGCGGCGCAATGAACAACATTGCGCCGCCACTTGATTCAGGTCTTCGATAGCTGCTAGCGGGAGTGGTACTCCGCCGGCGCCCCGTCGGCGCTCATTCTCGGCGGCGGAACTAAAATCAATCCGAGGCTGTCGCTGCGATTAAGCGCTCCTATCACCTCTTCCGCCCGCTGCCTCACGGCTGCGACTTCGTCGTCCAGAAGCGCCTGGACGGCAGGAATATCCGAATGCTCCCCCGCATAAGCCAGCGCGCTAACGGCTTTGAGCCGTACATAACTGTCGTGGTCTTCCAATAACGGCAAAATCCGGGATGCCGCTTGCGGATTCTTGCCGAAAGCGGTGAGCTTCTGAACCGCTTCCGCGCGCCTGACAGAATCGGTATGTTGTGTAGCGATGGCGTACTGTTCATCGATGTAGCGCCGCTGCAACGAATCATCACCCCGTTGCGCCAAGGCATCGGCCGCCACCCTCTGCAGCTGTTCGTCACCGCTGTTATAAATCTCTTTTAAATCCACGTTCAGCAAATATTGATTGTCAACCAGAGCGCGAAGACTGGACACTACCAACGACACATCCTCTCCGTCGTGGCTTTGAGACATGATCATGCGAATGACATCCACCGCTTCAGCAGGGCTGAGCCTGATCAAGGTTTCAATCGCCCGCATTCTGTCCTGCTGCGCATCCGACCAGACATCTTCGCGCGCCCGGGCCAAGCGTTCTGCATCGCTGACAGGAGAAGTCTCGGACTCTGAAACAAGAAGTCCCTCCCCGGACTCCGACATATTCGCGGACGGCTCTAAAGGCGGCATGGTCTGGCGGGAGGACTGTAACAACCGGTCTTCCCGCTCGCGCGTCTGCAACTCCCGCTCAAGTTGCTCGATCCTGGTTTGCAATGACGCGACGTAACGAGCTTGCTCATGACGGAAATCTCTCCCGCTCAGGAATATACCGGCATAAAAGCTTACGCTCATTAACCCCATGACAATAACAAGCCGGCCGATACTGGTCTTTGCGATCATTTTTTTATGATAGCACTTAAGAAACAGGAAAACTGCGGCGGTCGTGTTTTCGGTATTCGAGGAGCCCCGACTTGATCAAAGTTCCCCTTGAGGCGAGCGGAGTGCGCAAGCTAGGTGGCTTCCATCGCCTCCGATTCGCCCCGGACCTTCTTGCGATAATCCGAAGGCGGCATGCCGACACTTTTTTTGAACAGCATGTTGAAGGTGGACTTGCTGTTAAAGCCGGCGGCGTAAAGCACGTCCAGAACGCTGGTCCCACGCTGGGCAAGCAAGCGCTTGGCCTCTTCAATGCGGTATTGGTTAACGAACTCGAAGAAATTGCGACTGAAATACCGGTTCATGATGCTGGACAATAATCTCGGGCTCATGCCGACCTGCTCCGCCAGTTGATCGATCGTCAGCGAGTGCTGAAGGTACGGCTTTTCCCGCTCCATGTAGTCGAGCAGTTTCTGTATGTGCGCCTCGTCAAAACGTTCCCGGTCCCACGAACCGTCTTTGCTCCGTTCTTCCATGCCACCGACCACGGACGAGTGCTTAAGACTGAAGAAGATCAGCATGCTGATCAGCAAAAAGGTGAGATAATTTCCGGCAAGACCCACGGAACCGAAATTGGTGCTGAAACCGAAGTGGATGGTGGCCAGCAGCATTGTCGCCATAATCACGGTCAGCACACGCAACAGCAGAAAACCTATCACCAGGAGGTTGAGCCAGCGGAAATCGATGGCCTGCACGTCGGAAAATGTGTCGCGGATGGTTGCGCGGTAACGCCGGATTTCGATCACACAGGCTATGCCGAACGCCAGGCGAAATGCTTCCCTGAACAAGGTCACATAGTTCATGTATTTGGGTGCCGTGGCCAGATCGTACCCCTGTTGCAGCGCCAGCTTTGCCTCGGGGCTCAGACTGTAATAAAAGACAATTTCGTAGCACAAATACACAATGAACGGCAGCAGGTACAGGGATTCGTACCTTTTGGGACGGTAGTTCTTATAGAGCACCGAACGCGTGTACCAGAGCAGCAACGGACCGTCGAGCCAGTAAGCAAACCCGAACAGGTAAAAGAGGTTGGGGGATATTTCCAGCGCCACGTTGCGGAATTCGGCGCCGAAATTGATCAGTATATCCAGGGGAATGGCGGCGCAGGCCAGCAAAAACAGCGTCAGAAACAGGTTCCTGACCAGATGCTCGCGGCTTTCACCGCTCAAGGCCACCAGCAGAATGGCATACAAAATACACTGGTACGTCGTCATCAACAGGACAACGTCATGTGTATTAAAAATCACGGACTCAAAGTTCATCGCCGGCAGATACTGCTTTGTTAACTATCGGAGAACGCCTGAAAAACCCTGGCTGCTGGCCTCGCCTCCGCGGTCAGCGCCCGTATTTTCCCCTATTGGAAGCGAAAAAAACTGTGACGCAGTCGTTCTTATAACCCATTGAGGCACTAAAAGGGAGCCGGCAGGCACAATTTTTCGTGCAACCGTTCCCACATAAACGCGCAACCCGTCACTTCTTGGTCAGCGCTCGCTCCAGGCGGCTCTCCGGTACCGCCCCCGCAATCCCGATAACCGCTGCCAACCGGTTAGCGGTGGACGATTTAGAACTTCATATTCAAATCGAATACATACGTTTCTTCCGTCGGCGCCTCAACCTTTCTGCCCACCACATGGCGGCCGATACAGCGCGTTACCGGCAAATCGGGTTCGGAGGCAAACACCGACAACATGCCGTCCTTTTCGACTTTAAAGTACATTTTGAAGGCGCCGTCGGAGGGTTTGCTCATCATCGCGCATTCGATCATGTATTCGGCATCGCCGAAAATCTGCTCGGCCACGCGTGTTTTGTACGCGTTGCTTTCCTCGGTCAGGCTGTCGTACTGGCTCAAGGTTTCCAGTTCGTCGAGGGGCGGCAGCTTCGCTGGCGGCGGTTCGCCGGCGTAAACAAAACTGGTTTTGTTCTCCGCTTCGCTTCGGCTTTGTGCCTCATCCGGGTTTCTTGCGCAGGAAAGGGCGAGCAATGCGGATAGCAAGGCAATTGTCAGAGTTTTCATCGGCGGTTTACTCTATGGATGGTTTGTTCAGTTCTTCGCTCAGTGTCTGCATTTCTTCGAGCGCCGCGACGATACGCTCCAGCGGCAATTCCGCCCAGCGTCGAAGTTGCTCGCGGCGGGAGCCTTCCCAGGTGGTCAGGGTCCAGTCTATGTTTTCTGGGCTGTGTTCGGGGTTAGTTTTCATTGTTTAGTTTTGTACGCAAATACTCTTGAACTTATACTTTGAAGGGGCAAGCCTAATGCGGAGCAAGGTGGGTGTAAAGGGTTTAGGAATTGTTCGGATTAAGTGCTAATTGAAATTTTGGCCACTGTTCTTCCTTATGCCACTGCTGAGAACAACTAGGAAATTGAATGCTTTTGATTCGCTTTGGCTGTAAAGGAAACACTAGTAAATAGTAGCAACCACGCATAAGCACGAAAAGCTCCGTAATAGGCCCCGTCAATCATCTTTTGCCTGATCTACCTCAAATTTCCAAAAATTAAAACTTGACGAAACTTGACAGGCACCTATAATTCGCGCCATGCAAAAGCGACTAAACGCCCCACGTGCTAAAGAAGCTATGCAAGCGGCCGGTTTAACCCAAACCGCACTTGCCCGGCATCTTGGAGTATCGAAAGAGTGCGTTTCCCAATGGCT
>DASVCP010000359.1:0-2732 GCA_036381555.1 Gammaproteobacteria bacterium | reverse complement strand
GTGCTGACCACCCGCACGCTTCACTGGTTCAGGGAGCGGGGCTTTGCGCCCGGCGACCTGCAGGCGCTGCCGGTGAAGAAACGGGAACTCTACAACTATCAGCGGAACTCCAAGGTATTATTTAAGCCCCTGGCTTGATGTGTTTGAGGGGCTGCATTCGCGGCGCATCTACGTTCGTCTGAATACGGGCTAAACATGCGATAAAATAGCGATTACTCTTAACGAGGCAATGCTCGTTCAGGCCTGTGTTTTTTTGCGCAAGCGTTTTTGTGGATTCCTTTATCCGCGCCGAAACACTCTGGGTCTGCGTCGGGTCATAAACACCGTCATTTTGGGATGCGCATGTATTTCCGCCACACAGGCCGAGAACGAGGAAACGCCGGATCTTTCCCATCGCTGGCAGGAGTATTCAAAACGACTGAACGATGAGTTCAACGAGCCGCACCGTATCACCTGGTCCGTTTATTTCGATAACGATCTTTTAACCAGCCCTGACAAGGACCGCGACTACACGGGCGGCCTCACGGCCGCGTTCTCCGGAAGCGCAGCCAAAAACCACATTTTTTCAATTGACGGGCCACTGGAATATTTAAATAAATTTCTGGGCGTGGACCGGGCATATAACGATAACAGTAATATTGCCTTGCATGCGTATGAAATCGGGCTGGAGGCCTTTACACCGGATAACATAAAAACGAAAGAACCTCTCTTCGACGACCGTCCTTATGCAAGCCTCGTTTATATCTCCAATACCCGGCAGTATTTTCAACCCGAAAAAAAAGTTTCCTGGGTTACCTCCCTGTCGGTTGGTCTGCTCGGATTAAATGCCGTAGGTGAATTGCAAAACGACCTGCATGATCTCTTCGGTTCCAGGAGAGCCGAGGGATGGGAAAACCAGATTTCCGAAGGTGGTGAACCCACATTTCGCTATTCTGTTACCCGACAGAAATACCACAACACCGGCACACTGAGCATTGATTTCACCAGCGCCGCCCGGGTCAGCGTCGGTTACCTGACGGAAGTGAGTTATGGCGGGGGCTTTCGCTGGGGGAAAATCCGTTCTCCATGGTGGAAATTCAATGCGGATCTGAATCCACACGGAGTCAAGGAAGACCCGACTCCGGTAACCGCCTCACATCGCGACGAGCTGTATTGTTTCGCCGGCGTCAACCTCAGATTGCGGCTGTACAACGCGCTCCTACAGGGTCAGTTCCGGGACAGCGCGGTTGAATACGACCATGAGCAACTGAACCGGCTGATTCTTGAAGGTTGGATAGGCGTTACCAAGGAATTTTCCTCGGGCTTCCGGATCAGCTACGTGGTACGAAGGCAAAGCAGTGAATTCAAGGAAGGGTTGGCGGACCGTCCATTTACCTGGGGCGGGATTATCATCAGCTATCAATACGGGTAAAATCGGCTTGGATAAGCGCCTCCCAGTACTCGACACTTCCTTGTGCCGAGAACGGGAACATGCAGCACCCTCAAGGGAGGGAGGGGAGTCGGCGCATTTGCACGCATCCCTGGGCAATGAGCCTGACTTAAAGGTACTGCATCCGCTTTTTGACTCGGCAACAGCATCAATCCCAGGCGGCGCACTAACGCGGCATCATCCGCGTATCGCCTGTGAAATCGCTTCATGAGCCAAGAGTAATTTTAATGACTGCTGTCTGAATTTCGTCCGGTTTTCCCTCATTACAGAATTTCGGACTAGCGGAACTTTGTCCCTGATTAGGTTTTACTTTGCGTGCCTATAGATGAACGTCTATATGTATTTATACGTTATTCTGAATTTTAAAAGTTCTATTTATGGAAATCGACAAACAATGAACTATTCATAAGTCATTGATCATTATGATTTTTTTATTTTCGGTCCAAGCGCCGCTTTTCGGAGATAAGGATTAATACGCAAACCGGTGCGTCCAAAACTCTGACGGTGCGCAAATTAAGACGTTTTCTCCCTGCCCTGCCGCCCGCCTTTCTCCGGATTCATGCCGGCCATACCGCCAATTTCAACGGAGTGGGGAAACACGGAAACCGGTGTGATATATTACCGACCCCTTAACCATGGAAGCTCTGGATCCAATCAGGATTCCCTTGAGTCATAACAATACGGTTTCCTGAAAGGGTTATCCCGTAATTACTGTGATACCAACAGAGCCTTGGATCAAGGCCCCGCTTATACATTATGCTGAACAAAACCAACACACCGGACATCCACAAAACCAAAGCTGTCTCGATTTCGCGGGACAGGCAACTGCGGTCGCGCGTACGGCTGTTTGGCGATATCCTCGGCAAGCTGCTGCAAAAACACGCCGGCAAAAAAGTATTCTCCACGGTAGAAACCCTGCGCAAAGGCTACATCGGCCTGCGCAAACAGGAAAATCCCGCCAAACGCCGGCAGCTTGCGCAACTGCTGGAGTCCTTGGACGCGCAAACATTGATGCACGTGGTGCGGGCGTTCAGCATCTATTTCAATCTGCTGAACGTCGCCGAGGAAGCCTATCAACACCGGCAACGCCGTCGCGAATTGAGCCAACACGGCCCGACCTGGACCGGCTCTTTCGGCACAGTATTGCAGGAGTTGCACGACCAGGGCATCACTGCCGGACAAATGCAGACCCTCTTGGACCGTCTCAGATACAGCCCGGTGTTTACGGCTCACCCGACCGAATCGAGACGCCGGACTGTCATGGACGTTTTGCGTCGCATATTCGTGGTCAGCGAACAACTGG
>DASVCP010000358.1:0-3578 GCA_036381555.1 Gammaproteobacteria bacterium | reverse complement strand
CTGGGCTGGCAAGTTCCGACCGACCGCGGCGGAAGCTGGACCACGACGCTTTCCCACTACAGCTATCCCGAACAACCCTCGTACCTGGACTACGATTACAATGAATTGACGGTTGCCTGGCATACCGGCAACGGCTTTTCCGCTACACTGGGTGCCAACGATAACTTTTACAATTGGGAGCGCGACAGCCGCTTTGTCGAAACCGCCTACGAATTGGCCGTCAACGAGCAGTTGTTATTCAATGCCGGCCTGGGTTATCACGATACCGGCGACCCGCTTGGTCGAAACTATCGCTACTGGCATCTCGGTCTCGCCCGGATGTTTGATCGTATCACGGTCGATCTTAGCCTGGTCGGCACCGACGATAACGCCGAACGTATTTTCGATGACCGGGCGACGGGCCGACGCTGGGTTTTGAACGTCGTTTTAAACCTTTTTTAGAGTTTTTGAAAAAAGACTCGTACCAGGTCCGCCCGTTGGAACCCGAAAGAACGCGAATACGACGGCGTTCCCGGTGACGGACCTGGCGCGAGGAAGCTTAAAAGAACATATGCAATTGCGCGAAAGCCTGTTCCCGGTTGCTTTCCGGCAGGCTTTCCGGCCCGTCGTGGGAGCGCACTCCCAGGTTCAACTGCAGGTACCGCACGGGAAAATATTCCCAGATCAAACTGATCCGGTTCCTGTCTTCCTCATTCAAATCGGAATCAGGTTTCAAGATCTCATAGGTCAACTTCAGGTTACTACCCTGGGCAAGCAATGTGTTCGCTTCGATCAGGCCGACCTGCTGCTCGACCTCACCACTGCCGGACATATCCTTGATAAGATCGTACTCGAACAGCCAGCTTACCGAGCCGGTGCGCAGGCCGCCATAAACGGCCGTCATCTCACGCTCGCCGGTCAAGGTCTCGTTGCTGTTGAAACTCGCACCCAACCGCCAGCCCGACGGGTTGTACGAAGCATTCAGACTCGTTCGCTTTTCATTGTTGTTTTCAGCCCCGCCACCGGCGCCGTTGGTTTGGGCAAGCTGCGCCGACCAAACGCCGGACTCGTATCCCAGTTCGATACCGTCATCCGGAGTGTTGTAGTTAATGGCCGAAAGCGAACGGACAAACGAATCGTCGTCTTCCAGGCGAAAACCGAAAGGCAGAAAAAAACGACCGGCTTTGACATAAACCTTGTTGCCGTCAAGGCTCAACAATCCGTATGCTTCCCGCGTCCGTGCATTGCCGGGACCCAGTTTGTGATCGACATAAAGCGACAGACGCCCCGGCAGCGGCTGCAACTGTAGATACACCAGCGATTCCTCGTAAATAAACTCCGATGAGACATCGGGGGCACCCGGTACGTCGGTGACGCTGAACTCGCCGCGAAAATCCGCGCCCAGCGCCAGATAGCGGTTGATGCTGCCCGTCCAGGGCTCGCCCGTTCCCGATTCGTTTTTGCCGGGTGCGGCCAGCGTTTGCTGGGCATAAATATTTCCATATTCATTGCGCTTGCCGCCGCCCGTCGGGTTGGTATGGCAAGCCATGCACTTTAGTCCGGAACGCACAGCAAGATAGGGTTCGGCATTGGCGACTGCGTGAATTTGCAGCAAACCCACGGCCAGCAATAAGTACCAGCGTATCCAAATCATGCGATTCCCCCCCCAATAACGCTTACTTTAGCTTCCTCTCCCTCCGGGAGAGGGCTAGGGTGAGGGGATAAAAACAGATTATCCTCCGCATTTTGTGCGATTCCCTCATCCTGTCCTTGACCACCAGGGATGGTGGAAATGCAGATTTTGCAGGAGCAAAAATTTGCCCCCTCAGAGAGAAGGAACCCTTCGATTAGCTTATAAGTTGGCCTGTCAGTAAACACCATTGTATTCCCCCTTGGTGATGGCAGTTAAAAGTGATGTCTACAACACAATGAAATGTGAAATGAATTCGCCGCCCGGCGCACCGTCGCCGTCGCCGTCCAGCGGTACGGCGGCGGTGGTGGCCACGGCAATGCCTTCGTAATCCGATACGACAATGCGGTAGCGATCGGCTGTCAGCGCCGCATCGCCCAGATTCACAATAATCAGTCCCGGGTTGTTCACCGAAACTTCTATCTCAACCGGGCCGACAACATATTCGTTACCGTCGGCGAAAGTGCCGTCCCCGCCACTGCCAACCACTTTTATCGCTTCTTCATGCACCAGCGAAACGTCCACGGCCTTGTTCATGGCCAGGCTAATGTACGCCGGCGCCTGTTCCAGCGTCGCATCCGGTTGTGGATTGACCGCGACGACTCTGAATGAACTGCCGGGTAAACCGGCCGGCCCGGCCATCACAGTGCGGTCATCGACGGCGCCGTCGCTGATCCATTGACGAATGACCGCGATTTGCTCGTCGGTCAGGTAGGGAGGTCCGTTGGCGGGCATGCGCAACCCCACCGCCGCCGTGCCTTCCAGCTTGTGAATGATATAACTGTTGTCCGGATCGCCCGGCTCCACCCGATCGACGCCCGGCACTTCGTTGCTCGGCACGTCGACCAACAACCCGTAACTCTGGGCGGCATCGAAATTCAGACCCTGAGGAGGATTACCGCCCGAATGGCACTCGACACAAACGGTCGAAAACAATCCGGTTTGAATGGAAGAAAACGTCGGCTCGAGAGTAATATCCTGAATGCCGCCGGAACTGCTGCCTGAGCTGCCGCTGGAACTGCTGCTCGAACTACTGCCGGAACCTCCGCCCGAACCGGCGCCAAACCCGCCATCGCCGGAACAGGCCGCCGCGCATATTGCGAACAATGCAACCGCAACATTTCCGAATTTCATTGGCTCCCTCCTCACGCACGGGCAAAAGAATCATTTCCCACTTGAGTTCCCGGGAGTTGAAAAAGGGTTCTATACAAAGCGCGGAAATAGAGATACTTGCAGCGGATGGTGCAATACAACCTGACGTTTTTTGGAGTTCTGAAAAAGCGCTGCTAGCGGGCAACGAGCACGGGGGGCGTGCAGTTGTCAACACCGTTTCGTTTCGGGCCGGCTGCAAGCAACAGGGAACAGGCGTCTATCGACACGTGAACCGGTGACTGCCGGTTTCGCTGTTCCGCGCTGAAGGTTTGCCGCAGCAATGTCTGAATGCCATCGCCCGAAAGGGAAGGATCGTAGGCGCGTACCAGCGCGACCAGACCCGAAACGTGTGCCGCCGCCATCGAGCTTCCCGAGACAAAATCATACGCACCACGCGGCACCGTGGTCATAACATCGCGCCCGGGTGCATAAAAAATCCCCGTCTGCCTTGCCGAGTCATCGTAATTTTCCGCCGCGCGTACCGCAATCACGCCGGGAACGGAAGCGGGAAACGACAAACCCTCGCGGGCATCGTCAGCGGCCACGACAGAGATACCCCGGTTCAACGCGGCTTCAATCAAACGACCCAGCAAAGGGTCTTCCGGTCCGGCCAGACTGAGATTAATAACTTCCAATCCTTCCCGGATAGCCCAACTCATCGCTTTCGCCAGGGTGAAACTGTCGCATACGGCCGGCGCGTCGGCGGCGGACCAGCATGCCTCCAAAGAAAACAGTCTCGTATCGGGGGCGACACCCA
>DASVCP010000357.1:0-5648 GCA_036381555.1 Gammaproteobacteria bacterium | reverse complement strand
CAGGGTTTCGTCGGTGTGGGCGGCTCGGCCTTTCTGCGCCAGATCAAAAACGCCGACGATGCCACCGTCGACGGCACCGAAGTCACCGCACGCTTCGAGCTGCAGCGGCTGCTGCCGGACAGTTGGCAGGGCGGCTGGCGCGATTTCGTTTACATGCAGGCCAACGCCACGCTCATCGATTCCGAGGTTCAACTCGACGGCCGGGGACTGGAAACCCGCTCGCAGCGGCCGCTGCAGGGCCAGGCCGACGAAGTGTACAACCTGCAAATCGGCTACGACGGTGAACTGCACGACATCGACCTTTCGTACAACCATGTCGGCGAGCGCCTGCAGATTGCCGGCGTGCAGGGTCAGCCCGATGTTTACGAGGAGCCAGCGGACAAGCTCGACCTCAACTACAGCTATTGGCTGAACGACAGCTGGAAGTTCAAATTCAAGGGCGGCAATCTGCTCGACTCGAAGATTGAATTGACCCAGGGCGGCGAGATCTATCGCGCCTACCGGGAAGGGCGCAGTTACAGCGTATCGGTGAGCTGGACCTTCGAGTAACCGCTTTTCATAAACAACACCAATTTCCGGTGGAGCAAGTCATCGCAATAGCGGGAATAGACTCCACCCCGAATCGGCTTCTAGCCATTATTGCGCACCGGTCCCAGACTCGCCGCCTACAGAAAAGTTACCGGCGTTTGACGGAAACACCACACAATTCATAAAAAATACAATATCCGATACAACTTTAAAAAAAGTGCCATACAAAGGTAGCAAAACCGCAACATCCCCTCCATAGACTCCCGTCACTAAAAATCAGCTTTATTGCATTGATTGTGACTCAGGAGATTCCCATGCGTTTTACCAAGATAATTAACCTTGTATTTCTGTTATTTGCGCTTGCCGGCCTCAGTGCCTGCGGCCATGACGACGATGACAGCAGCAGTGGCGGCGGCGGCAGTAGCAGCAGTAGTAGCAGCGGTAGCAGCAGCACCAGTAGCAGCGGCGGGCCCATCGCCCAGAACTGGCAAACGGATTTCAGCAACACGGACAGTTACGACGTGATCGACGCCCCCGCGGGCTTTTCCATCAACGCGAGCACCCTGGCGATCAACACCACGGAAGCCACCAACGCAGACTTCAACGGCCCGTTCAGCACCCCCGCCGGTGAAAACGTGACGCCTCAGAACTTCTTCGGTGCAGTCGATCCCGCCGCGGCCGATGCCGACGACGATCCGGCCAACGCCGGTCCGTTCTGGGACGGCTGGACCATTCGTGACCCGGATATCGAAGGTAACCTGCCCGGCATGCCGACAACCTTCCATCCACTGCAGGACGATATCGGCACCGACATCACCGCGGCCGGCGCCGAAGATTGCGCCAGCAAGGGAAACGGCCTGACTTACGGCGGCGATATCGCCGTTTTCGGTGAGACTTTCCCCATCTGCATTATCGAGGACGGCGACCTGGACGGCGATTTCACGCTAAGCAATGACCACATTTACGTACTGGACGGCACCATTCAGGTCGGCAACGGCGATGTCGAGGGCGCGTCGGACGCGGCGTCTGTCAATGAGGACGTGTTAACCATCGAGGCCGGCACGCAGATCTATGGCGCTTCCAGCACCACGCCGTCGCTGGTGATCACACGCGGCTCGCGCATCGAGGCCATGGGCACCGCCGATCATCCCATCATTTTAGGCGCGGTCGCGTTCGATGCCGGCGCCGACCCGGTCATCACCGACGATCCCACCGATCTGGGCGGCCGGGGCGGCTGGGGCAGCTTGGTGATCTCCGGCTACGGCGAGATCAACAACGGCGATGCCAACAACCAGACCACCACTGAAGCCACTCCAGACGGAATAACGCGCTGGTTCGGCGGTACCGACAACGCTGATTCCAGCGGTACCATCCGTTACGTGGTACTGGCCGAAACCGGCGAAGCGTTCCGTCCCGACGAGGAAGTGCAGGGGCTGACCATCGAAGGCGCCGGCAGCGGCACCACCATCGAGTACCTCCAGATCACCAATTCCGATGACGACGGCATCGAGTGGTTCGGCGGCGCCGCCAGTGCGCGTTACCTGGTTATCCAGGGCGTGAGCGACGACTCGCTGGACATCGACCTGGGTTACCAGGGCGCGATTCAGAATGCACTGATTATCCAGGGGAGTACCCAAGGCGACCGTGGCATCGAGTCGGACAACAACGGCAGCGATTTCGGTGCCGAACCCAAAACCAGTCCGGTCATCGCCAACATCACCATTCTCGGCAACCCCGGCGACGGTGGAACCGCCGATGCCAACACCATGGGCGCTCTGCACCACGAAGGCTTTGGCGGCCAGGTTTACCGGGGCGTCTATGCCGACGACGCGATTTCCGGCGGCCAGTTCGACTCGGGTTGCCTGGATATCGACCACGAAGTGGACGAAACACTGGCATACGGTGACGTACTGTTCAACTGCGCGGCCGGCGGACTGGTGGACGACGACGATACCGAGTAAGAATCGGCGTATCCTTCCTCCGACAGAACCCTGGTTTACCGCCGGGGTTTTGTTTTTCAAGATAAAGAATAAAAGTATTTGAGAATAAAAGTATTAAGTAACGTTTTATCTCTCTACCCATACTTTTATACTCAATACTCAAATACTTTCATCTTTCTTCTGAGTTAACGCGCATGGAGGCGCTAATTCCGCGAATGCATGGACGCGCAAGGATGCACTAATGCCGCGAGTGCAGGGATGCACAGGAGCGGTGCTGACTTCTGGATTCTTTAAGTTATAGCGGCTTAAACTGCACCGCAACAAACATCACCGCCGCCGCCAGTACAATGGCGGGCCCTGCCGGCAGGTTCCATTGCAACGAAGCTCCCAGACCCGCGATGACCGCGAGCGTACCGGCCAGACTGGCTAACACGGCCATTTGCTCGGGCGTGCGCGCCAGGCGTCGCGCCACCGCGGCGGGAATCACCAGCAGCGACGCCATCAGCAACACGCCGACAATCTTTACGGCGATCGCCACCACCAGCGCCATCAGCAACATGTAGATCAGGCGGATGCGTTTGACGGGCACGCCTTCCACCTGGGCGATTTCCTCGCTCAAGGTAATTTCCAGCAACTGGCGCCAGACAAACAGCAGCGTGCCGATGACTGCCATCCCCGCGCAAAAGATCCACAGCAAATCGATCCACCCGATCGCCAGCACATCGCCGAACAGGTACGCGTTCAGGTCGAAACGCACGTCTTCCACCAATACCAGCATGGCCAGCCCGCCCGCCAGCGCGACATGCGACATGACACCCAGCAGGGTATCTGCCGGCAACTCGCGCCTCATACGAACGTGGTTCTGCATCAACATCAATAAAATCGCCATTACCACGCAGACAAACGCCACGCCGGCGGTCAGATGGATGCCCAACACCAGCCCCAGGGCCACGCCCAGCAGCGCGCTGTGCGACAAGACTTCGCCGAAATACGCCATGCGTTGCCAGACGACGAAGCAGCCCAGCGGCCCCGCCAGCAACGCGACACCGAGTCCGCCCAGCAGTGCCCGCCAGATAAAACTGTCCATGCTCCACTCAATCATCGACCACATCTCCGTGCAAGTCATGCTCGTGATCGTGCCTATGGGCGTACAAAGCCAAGCCTTCGACCGGCTGGCCGAACATGCGCAGGAACTCGGGATGCTGAGTGATGGATTGCGGGTGACCGGTGCAACAGACATGCTGCTGCAGGCAGACAACCCGGTCGGTGGCGGCCATCACCAGGTGCAGATCATGCGATACCATCAGCACTCCGCATCCGTAACGGTCGCGTATGTCGGTAATCAGATGAAACAACGCCTGCTGCCCGGCGGCGTCCATCCCCTGGTCCGGCTCGTCCAGTACCAGCAGCTGCGGATTTCGCAACAGACAGCGTGCCAGCATGACCCGCTGCAACTCTCCTCCGGAGATGGATTGCATGGGCGCTCTGCGCAACGCGGCGATACCGGCCTCTTCCAGGGCTAAGGCAACGGGCTTGTCGTGTCGCGCCGCGCTTAATGCCAGGAACCGTTCGACCGTGATCGGCAGGGTTGCGTCCAGCGCCAGCCGCTGCGGCAAATAAGCCACACGCAGGCCGGGCTGTCGCTCGATACGACCGCTGTCCGCCCGCTGCAAGCCCAGCAATACTCTCACCAGGGTGGTTTTACCCGCGCCATTGGGGCCGATTAAACTGATGATCTGCCCTGGCTCGATTTGCAAGTTGACATCCTGCAACACCGGCCGCCCATTGAACGTGACATTGATGTTGCTCGCTTCCAGTAAACAGGGGGTCGCCATGAAAAATCTGTTCTCGTTGCTGTCGCCGGCGGGATTGTTCCGGCAAATTGTTATAGCATAACCGCCTTTATCAAGGCTTTCTCAACTTATCATACTATCCGCGATGTTGCGTTTGTTTCGTTTGCTTGCTCCATTCTGCTTGTTGCCGGGACTGGTATCGCCGGTTTTCGCGCAAACGGACCGGCCGCCGCGCGTGGTCGCCTCGATCAAACCGCTGCACGCGCTGGTCGGCGGCATCATGGAAGGCACCGGCGAGCCGGTTCTGCTGATCGACGGTTCCATGTCGCCACACGGCTATCGTCTCACGCCAACCGACGCACGGCGACTGGAAACGGCCGATCTGGTCATCTGGATTGGCCCGTCGCTGGAAAGTAAACTGGCAAAGCCGCTACGCAACCTCGTTCCGGCCGATAATCTGCTCACTTTGGGTACGCAGCCCAAGTTGACACGCCTCCCGGCCCGCGAAGGAGGCGCATGGACTGATCATGACCACGGTGATACACATGCCGGAATTCACGATTATCACGACGATCCGCATATCTGGCTCGATCCGCGCAACGCCCGGAAGATCGTCGATATGGTCGCCGGACGCCTGCAACAACTCGATCCGGCTCATGCCGAACTCTATGCGGACAACACCCGGCAAATGCAGGCGCGCATCGAGGCGCTGGACCGGGAGATTGCCGTAACGCTGGCGGATGTAAAAAACATTCCTTATCTGGTTTTCCACGATGCCCTGCAATACTTTGAGCATCGCTACGGATTGAGTCCGGCAGGCACATTGACTATCGATCCCGAACGCAGTCCCGGGGCACGGCGATTGCTGGAGCTGCGGCAATTGATCCGGGAGAAAAATATCCGCTGCGTGTTTCACGAACCGCAATTCGGCACCAAAGTGGTCGATGTGCTCCTGGAAGACACCGGAGCGAAACTGGTCACGTTGGACCCGTTGGGATTGAACGTCGCCCCGGGTTCTGAGGGTTACCTGCAGCTGCTGCAACAGCTGGCCGCCGATATGCGCGGCTGCCTGGCTGGGAAATAAGCCTTTACTAAATATCCATCCGCAGATGACCGCAGATTTACACAGGTTTTTTTATCTGCACTTATCTGCGCAATCTGCGGATTTATTCTTTTCGTCATAAAGCCATCATAAAAAGTTCACGGAGATAAAACACGGAACTTTTAGGATTCCGCCCGGATATTGTCAAAAATCCGGGAACATGTAATGGGAAATGTTATCGTCAAGCGCCGTGTCAGAACCATCTGGATTTCGGACACGCACCTCGGCACCCGAGGGTGCAAGGCCGAGTATCTGGCCGAGTTTCTCAAGTCCCACCAGTGCGAA
>DASVCP010000356.1:0-4795 GCA_036381555.1 Gammaproteobacteria bacterium | reverse complement strand
TGTTTTAGCGGTGAAAATTGAAATTGGCTGGTGGGGGCTTTAAAAACTTAGAAGTGAGGAAACAAGTGCATTCAATGCATTAGGAAAGACAAGCCACTTTAATTCAAATATGAATAACCGTAGGTTTTTTTATATAGCGATTATCACAAAACGTTATGTTTTTAAGGTTTTTAAAAATGGATAGTGCATATCGGATCAGCGGTAAACGGCCATCCACTGATTTTTCATTTACCGAAAAGGTAAACCTCAAGGTTTTTTTTAAATTGCGTACTGCACAAATTCTCGATTTTTTTAAAAAACGCACAAACCGGAAGACCTGCTCAATCAATGTGCAGATACCGACAACGATTCCAAGAACAAGAGCGAAAGTTTCCATGCGCAAATTATAGAGCAAAGTCAGAAATTTTCTTAACCGCTTTGCGGAAATGCACAATCCCAAAGTCGTCCAGCATTCTAATAATCCCCCGAATCAGCTTCATTCCCTCTCCGGCCCCACCGGCAACTCTGAAATCAACTCCCGCGCAAACTCCGTCAACATGGCCCGCACTTCGGTGTGCTCTTCCGGCGACCAGCGTTCCAGGAATTCGGCCAGGCGGTTCCGGTAGCGCGTGACCATTTGCTGGAAGGTTTTGCGGCCTTTGCCGGTGACGGCCAGTTCGCCGTTCGGGTTCCTGATGATCACGCGGCGCGTGGCGAGGCGGTCCGCGATGTTATCCAGTTGGGCGGGTGAGAGGGCGTGCTGGGCGGTCAGCGTTTCGCCGGGCACCGGTTGGTCGTGTCGGGCGAGTTGGACCAGCAGCCAGATCTCGTCGGGTTGCAGGTCGAGGCGCAGCCGCGCGGCGATTCGTTGGATCACTTCCCAGCGGTGTTCGCGCCGGCTGATCCGGGCGATGATGGTTTGCAGTTCTTCAAGCGAAGTGGCGTCGCGCGGCATGGCGAAGCTTTCGCCGATGTCTTCGGCCCGGGCCGGGCCGCGCAGCGGCACTTCTTTGAGCCGCCAGGCAAGTGCGAAGCCGATCAGAACGACAACCGCCGCCGAGAGGAAGATCGGCTGCAGGGCGGTGACGAAGGCGTCGAGATAGACGGCGCGCAGGCCGGCGGGCAGCGCGGCGATGCTGGCGGGATCGGTCGCGGCGGGCAGACCGGCGCCGGCGGGCAGATGCTCGGCCAGTTCGGCGGCGAACCCGGCGGCGAAGATCGCGCCCAGACTTGCGACGCCCACGGAACCGCCGATGAGCCGGAAGAGCACGGTTCCCGAGGTGGCGACGCCCAGGTTGCGGTAGTCGACGGCGTTTTGCACCGCCAGCACCAGGACCTGCATCACCATGCCGAGCCCGAGTCCGAGGATCAGCATGAAGCCGGACGCGGCCCAGACGGAGGTGCCGGTTCCGAGCGTCGACAGGCACAGGAGTCCGACGGCCATCACGGCGGTGCCGATGATCGGAAAGATGCGATAGCGGCCGACCCGGCTGATGATCTGGCCGCTGACGATCGAGGTGATCAGCATGCCGGCCATCATCGGGGTGAGCTGCATGCCGGCCTGCGTCGGGCTGGCGCCTCTTACCACCTGCAGATACATCGGCATGTAGGTGACCGCGCCGAACAGGACGATGCCGACGATGGAGCCGATCGCGGCTGACACGACGAACGTCCGATTGCGAAACAGCGACGGCGGCAGGATCGGTTCGGGTACGCGCCGTTCAACTTGCACGAACGCCGCGAGCGCGGCCAGCGTGGTGGTCGCAAGCACGATTATTTCAGGTGAGGACCACGGCAGCGTGTGTCCGCCGAGACTGGCCAGCAGCACCCCGGAGACGAGCGTGACCGCAAGCAGCGCCGCTCCCTTGACATCGATGCGGGGCGTTTTCCGCCGCGCCGGGGATGTGAAGACAAAACCGATGACGGCGAGAACCGCGACGCCGAGCGGCAGGTTGATATAAAAGATCCACCGCCAGGTCAGATGCTCCACGAAGAAACCGCCGATCAACGGCCCGATGACGGTCGAGACGCCGAAAGCCGCGCCGATCAAACCCTGGTAGCGCCCCCGTTCGCGGGGGCTGATGATATCGCCGACGGTCGCCATCGCCGATATGATCAGCCCGCCGCCACCGAGTCCCTGCACGGCGCGGAAGGCGATCAGTTGGCCCATCGATTGGCTGGCTCCGCAGAGCGCCGAACCGCACAGAAACAGAACGATCGCGCCCTGCAGGACAACCTTGCGGCCGAACAGGTCGCCAAGTTTGCCGTAGAGGGGTGTGACAACGGTGGTTGCCAGTATATAAGCGGTGACGATCCACGACAGATGTTCCAGCCCGCCGAACTCGCCCACAATGGTCGGCAGGGCGGTCGAGACGATGGTCTGGTCGAGCGAGGACAGCAATATCACCAGCATCAACGCGCCGAAGATCAGGCGGATTTCGTTTTTTGTCTGGGATTTCACTGAGGTAATCGGTGGAGTGTCGGGCATCGTGGAAAAAGGCGGAACGTACAGGCAAGGAATTCAGGTTCAGAGGGTCAGGGTGGAATTCTGTTGGACTTATTGCCGATCATGCCGGGCGGGATAACGAATGGGTCTCGACTCATTGGCATTCTGTTCAAAACACGCAAAGGAAGCATGTGGCTTTTTATCCTACAGTAAGGGCCTGGCGTCCACAAGGTAATGCGCTTGGACCGTCAAGCAGGTGAATTGTTGAAGTGCACGGCGGAACACTGGAAGTGGAGAGTGTAACTGGCGCCGGTTTCGGGAAAGTCCGCCAGCATACGTTTGGGTGGGAATACTCCATTGACTTGGTTCGTCGTCCCCGAATGTGACCGGCATCAAACTAACCAGGAATAAAGGTTATTATCTCACTTTATGCGCGTAATCATTTAACAGTGCCGGCGCATGCAAAAAAATACTATGACTCCCGACGATTGATTATTTATTCACTGTTTTGGGAGACAGTCATGAGAAACCTGGTTCATTTCACATTTTGTTTGTCGTTCGCATTTTCCGCGTTTCAGGCCCATGCGGGCGACGATTCGACGCCCAACCGGATTCGGGTGAGCCAGCCGGGTGCCGCCGAAGCAGAAAACATGCGGCATGAAGTCAGAGAGCATATCAGCTTCACTTACCAGAAAATCGACCTCGAATCCGTATCGGCCACCGATACCGGCATGGATCAACTCGTGCTGAAAGAGGACGATGGCGTGGCGGAATTTACGCCTCCTCCTTCGGATGAGCCGACCGGTTTTAAAGCGATCCGGGGTGATGATCCGGGATTTAACGATTTTCAACAGGTTGGCCAGGGTAGCGTTGCATACGAGTGGATGGGCGCTTATATCGACAACGAGTTACAAAATCACGTTGTCGGTTATGCCTACGTCATCAATGGTGGCGGAGCGCCGCAACACTGGAACGCTGACGGGTATGCGCAAACGCCGGAAGACGGCAATCTTGATATGTCGATTTACACACGCAGCTTTGTTGCCAGCGTAACCAAACAGATCACATCGGTAGCGACGGTTAAGATTCTGGACGCGGCCGGTTTATCTATCGATACTTACATAAAAGACTATCTGCCGGCGGGTTGGGCCAAAGGCAACGGGGTCAACAGTCTTAAATTCCGCCACCTGCTAACGCATTCCACCGGCTGGGGACAGCTTTGGAATACCCTGACCGAGGAGGAGCAGGAAGACTGGAATAACGGCTGGGACGGACTCAAATACGTTGTCTCTCTGGATGCCGCGCCGGGATCCGCTTATAGCTACAAAAATGCCAATACGGCCCTGTTACGGGTCCTGATACCACAGATCTGGGTACAAATGGGCGGCGCACCGTATACTGAAGTAACTGAAGGCAATCATGACCTGATATACCTGGCTTACGTGCAGAACAACATTTTCGAGCCGGCGGGCATTTACAACGTTGCCTGTTGGATGCAGTCCGGTGAAGAGGAGGCTTTGGCTTACAGCTTCGATCATGCCGATACGGGCGGCATTGAACATGAAATCCATCTCGGCGAAGGTTGCGGCGGGCATGCGGGATTGCGGCTGTCGGCATACGAACTCGCGAAGTACCTGGCGTATCTGCGCCACAGCGACGAGATCGTTACCCTGTCGCAATTGAGTTTAATCAATTCGCAGGCATTGGGTTGGGATTATGCCGACGACGGCAAGTACACCAAGAGCGGCGGTTGGTTCAGCACATATACTGTAGACCTCGGGCTTAACGAAAGTAACGGTCTGTATATCGACCTGCCTTTGCAGTTGAATACCACTTTTGAGTACCAAAAGGAGTCTCGAGCCTGTGTTGCGATGTTGCCCTACAACGTCGAGGCTAGTTTAATAATTAACTCCGAGTATGAGGGCGGCGGGGATATTTCGCCTTGTGGGATTCTGCTCGACGCGTTTAACTTTGCGGCAAACTGATCGTCAATAAAACACACCTGCTTTTGCCATTTCTCATAGAGCCCGGCAATCAAGTCGGGCTTTTTTTTTACCATATCCCGATTTGTTTCTGCAGGTACCGGATTCACTCCCGTGGTAAGTGAAAGTACAATGTGTTGTTACCAATAATCCCTGAATTTCATAAACCAGCATACCCCTTGCATAAAACTCAATGTACTGTCTGTAGCAGCCAAGCGTATCCCTGCGAACGACGGAGGTTCGGGATGTATGAAACTAAAAACCGGTTTGGCGATATTCGTAATACTCGTTTCGATCATTTTTGCGGTTTTGTCGGTTTCACTGTTCCGGATGTCGGACTTGCTTGATCTGGAAGCGAGAAAGCTGGTCACTGCCGGGGAGAGTATCC
>DASVCP010000355.1:0-6335 GCA_036381555.1 Gammaproteobacteria bacterium | reverse complement strand
GCCAAATGATGGTGACAGACCGACAGGTGAGAACGCGATATGCCGTACTTGTAGTTCAGGCGTCTTGGTTTTGAAATCAGAGAGATTCGATGAGTGCAATGTCTGTCAAGCTGGCATTAGAACGGCGGAAACCAAGCAGATTAACGCCTGTCGTTCATGCGATAGTGGTCAATTAATTCTAAGCACTGGTGAAATAGCTGGAAACGTTTGTTTTGTATGCAGTAATGGAAACATTATTAGAGTTGATACGCCAGAATGTAATGATGCAGAGCCGCCGGATGGCTCTGGTAATGCGCCTAATGTGTTTTTACGGTTAGCTGAAGATTCTACATCTACCATTGATCCGACGGCCAGTGATGATGGAAGAGCCAGATATCTGTATGTTGAAACATCGCCTCCGACTGCTGGGGTCCGTATCTTGAGTATTGAGAAGCGGCGTTTGTCTGCGGAATTTCCAGCGGGTCATGATCATGCAACTTCAAATGACCAATGCGCATTAACAAATCTTGTTTGCCGGGGGTCAACATGTGAAGTAAATGAAGATCGCGAGTGTGTGGCTTCGAATGATGCAGGGGTGACCGGAGAAGATGGTAAATACAATTTTCGATATCGGGGTCCTGTCAGTGCTGGAAGGGTAAGACTTACTGTTAGATATAGAAACACAGATGGTCAAGAAGGGGATCTGGAAGAAACATTTGACATCCAGCATTCAGGGCTTATCGACTATCGCGCCAACAACAACGGAAGCGCGACTCTAGATGGCGATACTCGTAATCATGAAAGCAACCTATGGATGACAGGTAGGACGGTAGCAGATATTAATAATATTGTGGCTAGGTATCGAGCAAATTATAGCAATTCGATGATACTAAACGATGCGTCTATAGTTTATGGCGGACTTTTTGATATTTCGGGCGTGTGGGCTACGCCTCACAGCGCACATCGTTCCGGCACAAATGTTGACTTGCATATACATGCTCGTTCCACAGTGATTATAGACGGAGTTATGTACTGGGATACGGCTACCGCCGAGAGGTGGACAACACTTGAAGACTATGTGAGAACAGAAACTGGTGTGGTGCCCCACAACGAGTGGAATTCGGGGCATGATGAGAATGGCTACAGAGTGTTTCTTAAGAGTGACGGTACCCCTACGGTAGGTGGCTCTCATATTCATTCGAGGCATTAATGATGGTTAAGATAAAAATTCGATTTCTCGTAGCATTATTCATCGCGATTACTTGCCCAATAAATTTTGCTTTTGCATATCAGGAGGGCGAGGTTGAGAGATTGGCTACCGATCTCAAAAACGTCAAGCAATATCTAGAAAGTGGTAATGAAAATCGGATAAAAGAAGTGTTTTGTAACGCCAGTTTGTTTGGAAATCGTGAGTTAGTGGAATATATTATGGATGAAACCTCACAAGATTTTCTTGAGAGTAAGTTATTGAATAATAGAGTCATTGACATTGCAATTGCTAATGCTGCATCAAGTGGAAATCTTGAACTGGTCAATATTCTGTATAAAAAAGGGGGGAATGTTAATGTGATAATTTATGAATATCAAAACGCTTTTATGAACGCAATATCATTTCGGAATGCTGATATTGTCGAGTTTATGCTTTCCAATGGAGCTGATATAACATCTGAAAATGTTTATGGTATTAGCGCTTATCGTTTAGCCTATTCAAGTATTACTGGTGTATCGGTTAATGACGAGGCGGTAGAAATCTTTAAGATGCTTGTAGAGAAAGGGGCGAACCCCAAAAAGCATGAAGTTCAATATATAGATCGCCAGCTAGTTGAAAAATATCTCAGAGGGAGTGCTGAGAAATGAAATCGGGATTTTTGCTGTTAGCTCTTGCGGCAATGCCGTCATTCGCGGCAGACCGGGCGCCATTTCGCGCTCAAGAACCTCCAAAAATTTTGCGAGACCTGCCTGTTTATGTGGGCCAGGATAGCCTCTCGTCTGACCAGCAAAAGGAGATTGTTAGTAAAGGCGGGCGGTTGGTTAAGAGGGCTGACGATGAGTACCTTTATTGGTATCTAAGCGGCGAAAATGTGGTGCGGTTTACAAGTTTTTATCTGAGTAATAGGTTAAAAATCCATGCGGTAACGTCAGTCAAAGATATTTCGGATTATGCTGAAAGTAAATATGTTTACAGCTATCAAGTACACGTTCATGCCGATAGTCCTCAGCCCTTACTAAAATTTGTTCTCAAAATTCCGGCCAAATATTATGTGGACATTGAAGCTCCGGAGGATTGGAAGTATACAATTTATTACGACAAAATATCTTTTAACAAAAAAAGAATATCTGAAGGATTGAGACCGGAGGAGTCAGTTTCAATAAGTATCAATAGCTCATATCCGCCTAGATATCGAAAGCTTTCTGCGATGGGGTTTTATCGCGGCCCTATAATTTCGGAATATGATTACAGCGTAGAAAACAAGTATGATTTTGAGGATTTCGGTTTTACAGTCGACGAAATAAGCGTGCACGGTGATGTTATAGGGCCGGGAAACGATGAGCTGTCTGACTTGGATGAGGAAATAGACATACTTCTGGCACATTCAGAGAAGTGGGGGTGGCTTAAGCAGGAGGCTATAAGTGACATGAGAGAAATTCTTGAAAAAAAAGATAAGGACAAGATTGATATGGCTGAAGTTATTGAGCGGCTGCACACGATTGGGCGCTCTTCACCGGAGGTAGGCGCTATGCTTTTAGAATTTAAGCGGAATCTTTCGAGTAAGGAACGGAAAGTAGGGGGTTAGTTTTATATGGCCTCTGTTTCTCAATTGTCTGTGCGTAAAGCATTATGCTTCTACCTGCTATACATTTCGTTGTTAACCGGATGTCAGGAGCGCAGTGATGTGCAAGAAACAGTGGATTCTGGTTGGATTAACGAAGAAATTCTAAAACAACTCGCCGCGCTACGTGAAGACAACACTGCCATCCGTAATGAACTGAAATCGATCAACGAAAAGCTATCGCAACTCGAGAAAAAACCTGTGGCTGGCGGCGGTCGGCCTTCGAGTCCCGAAACAATTGATTTTGATTCCAAGCGTGCGCTGGGCGATAAAAAAGCCCAAGTCGCGATTATCGAATACACCGATTACCAATGCCCGTTTTGCACCCGCCACGCCAAAAACGTTTTTCCGCAGATTAAAGAAAACCTGATTGAAACCGGCAAAGCACGTTATCAGGTGGCTGATTATCCTTTGAGTTTCCACACAGAAGCCAAGCAAGCGGCGGTGGCGGCGTTGTGCGCCGGCCGGCACGGTGTGGAACAGTATTGGGTCATGCACAATGCCTTGTTTGAGTATTCGCAAGAACTCGGCGAGACGCTGTATGTGCAGCAGGCGGAGGCATTGGGGATTGACCGCAAAGCCTTCTCAACCTGCCTGAACGACCCTGAAAGCGGCAAAGCCGTCGACCGCAGCATTGCCTACGGCAACAAGATCGGCGTGTCGGGGACGCCGAAATTTTTCATCGGCCGGATCGAGGGCGATGCGATTACCGAGATTGCAACCATTAGCGGCGCTCAATCGTATGGGGTTTTCGAGGCGACCGTGAGCGAACTGCTAAACTAAAGGTCACGTAAAAATGAATAACGGGCTGAGACAACCGATCATGTTCAAAACCGCAATCCTGTTCGCCGGGTTGGCGTTGTCCGTGGGCGCAACGGCCCAGCCCCAGCCGGACGTCCTGACGCTCGATGAAACCTGCCAGATCAGTATTCTTAATCGGACCGTGCAGGCGGGCGAAAACGGCCGGTTCGCCCTGCCCAACGTGCCCTCGTTCATGGGGCAGGTCAGGGCCCGGGCCACCTGTATTCGTGACGGCGCGGTGATCTCCGGCCAGTCCGACTATTTTGACGTGATCAACAACGGCGTGGCCAGCGTAGGACCCATTCGGCTGGGAACGGAGGTTACGCCGGTCAGGCTGACGGTGGAAAACGCCGTGCCCGTGGTGTTGCAAGGCGAAGGCGATACGGAAGCGTTATCGGTGACGGCGGTCTACAGCGACGGTTCGTCACAAGACGTGACGCTCCGGGCCAGCGGCATCAATTACCTGGCGTCCAACCCGGCTGTCCTGAGCGTGGACGGTAACGGCCTGATCACGGCGGTGTCGAGCGGCGCCAGTCTTGTCACCCTGCGCAAAGACGGCGTGACGGCGATAGTACGGGTGATCGTGTCCGGCGGGGGCGACAGTGACGGCGACGGGCTGTCGAACGATTTCGAACTGCAAAACGGCTTGAACCCGACCGATCCGATCGACGCGGTCGAAGACCAGGACGGCGATGGGCTGAGTGCGTTGGGGGAGTTTAGTTTAGGCACTGACATCAACAACGCCGACAGCGACACAGACGGTATTGACGACGGCGAGGAAATTATCGCCGGTGAAGACGGCTTTATCACCAACCCGTTGTTGCAGGACAGCGACGGCGACGGTGTTGCGGATGGTCTGGAACTGGATCTGACAACAGATCCGACGGATCCGAACAGCGTCAATTACGAAACCTTGCTGGTGTCGTTGGACGTCACGCCGGCCACGGGCGTGCTTTTCTATAACGTTATCGAAGGTGAATCCAGCTTAAGATTAACGGTGACGGGCACGCTGATTGATGGGACTGAAGTCGATTTAACGTCCACCGCCCGTGGCACCAATTACAGCTCAAGCGATCTGACTATTGCCAGCTTTGGCGCAGTGTCCGGCGAGGTGTTTGCGGGTGTCGACGGCATTGCCGAGATTACCGTGACCAATGCCGGCGTTTCGGCCGTTGCCCAGATTACCGTAGTGACATTCCCGCCTCGGGCACTGGCGTTTCTGGATTTGCCGGTTCAAGCCAACGACGTTGCGCTGCAGGGCGAGTACGCTTACGTGGCTGGTTCGCAGGGGTTGTATATTGTCAGCCTGTCTGATCCCGAGAATCCCGGTCTTGTGGCAACGCTGTCGTTATCAGCGTCCGTCATCGATTTGAAGGTGGCTGGCGATTACGCCTATCTGTTGGCGGGCAGCGGGCTAGTGATCGCGGATATTTCCGATCCACTGTTTCCAGCCGTGTCGGGCAGTGTCGCCATCGCGGGTCCCAGATCATTGGATGTGGCCGGTGGCATTGTTTATGTGGGCGGTTTGGATGGGTTGAGTGTGGTCGATGTCACCAATCCGGCGGCGCCATCTGTTATTAATATTATGCTGTCAGGCGGGACGATCACGTCGATCGCCATTGATGGCGACAAAGCTGCAGCGTTGTTGGGCGAAACATTCGTAGCGCTAAGTCTGGCCAATCCTCAATCGCCGATTGAACTGGGCCGCACAACGGTATCGAATGCCCGCTCTGTGGATTTGAAAGGCGACTATGCCTACTTGGCGGCGTATACCACCGGGCATCCGGCCGTGGATATGACCGACCCGGCCAATCCGACAGTAATAGATCAACCGGGTTTTGATTTTGTCGGCCTCGATGTGGTGGTGGTCGATAATCACGCGTTTTACGCCGATCAGTTTTTTGTCAGCGGCATTCCCTACGTTAATATCGTTGTACCCGATAATCCCATTTATCAGGGCTTTATCGACATGTCGCAATACGGCGACCGGGATTGCAGCCGCATCGATGCCGATGATAACTATGCCGTTTGCATCTCCGGCAACCGCTTGTACATCACGCAATACAGGCAACTGCAGGATATCGCGGGTATCCCGCCGACAGTCACTTGGCAAACCCCGGCGGTTGGCAGTGAACTGTTTCAGAACCGGCCCTATCGGATTCGAGTTGACGCGGTAGACGACGTACGCACGGTGCTGGTGAATTTTTATGCGGACGATCAGCTTGTGTACACCGACGCCGAAGCGCCTTACAGCTTCGTGCACAAAGTCCCGGCCGGCGCCACAGAGATGGTATTCCGGGCCGAGGCGTTGGATCTGGCCGGCAACCTGGGTTCCACGGGGGATCTGACCTTTACCGTCAGCCCGTTAACCGTTATCGACGAGGTTTGGGACGGTGTCACCATCGATTTCTTCGATGAAGACCTGCTGGCCGCCAGCGTGTCGATGAGTAACGCATCGTTTATTTCCGAGCACCGCTTGGTTAGCACGGGCGATTTTCTGGTGACTGGTAATTCCTCGATAACTGTTCAGGAACTGGTGGTCGAAGGCAACCTGATCGTTGACGGTGCCACGTTGACGGTTAATAGCCTTGAAGGTATTGATGTGTTGGGTGATGTTCGCTTGGTGAACGGCGGCAGGTTGACGGTGCCTGGCTCAACAACCAACCAGTATATACCGTTGAAAATGGGTGTGAGCGGTGAGTTGTACATCGATGCTATATCGGG
>DASVCP010000354.1:0-3783 GCA_036381555.1 Gammaproteobacteria bacterium | reverse complement strand
GTGGCCGCCGCCAGCGGCCACTTCGGCGCCAATCTGGGCACCATTGAGCTGACCATTGCCCTGCACTACGAATTCAACACACCTCACGACCGGCTCGTCTGGGACGTGGGGCACCAGGCCTACCCGCATAAAATTCTCACCGGCCGGCGCGATCGGATTCAAAGCATCCGTAAACAAGGAGGCCTGTCGCCTTTCCCCAAGCGCAGCGAAAGCGAGTATGACGCCTTCGGGGTCGGCCATTCCAGCACCTCGATCAGCGCGGCGCTGGGCATGGCGGTCGCCAATGACATTAAATGTGAAAAGCGCCGCTGCGTGGCGGTAATCGGTGACGGCGCAATGACTGCCGGCATGGCCTTCGAAGCCCTCAACAACGGCGGCGACCTTGGCAGCGACCTGCTGGTGGTGCTGAACGACAATGAAATGTCCATCTCGCCCAATGTCGGCGCCCTCAACAAGTACATGACGCGGGTTCTGTCGGGCAAACTGTATTCCACCGTGCGCGAAGGCGGCAAAAAAGTCCTGGATACCATGCCCGGCTCGCTACGCGAACTGGCGCGACGCGCCGAGGAACACGTGAAAGGCATGATGACGCCGGGCACGTTATTCGAGGAATTCGGCTTCCACTACTTCGGCCCGGTCGACGGCCACGACCTGCCGAGCCTCGTAAAGATTCTTCGCAACCTGAAGGACATGAAGGGCCCGAAGTTGCTGCATATCATCACCACCAAGGGCAAAGGTTACGAACCGGCGGAAAAGGACCAGGTGAAATACCATGCCGTCAGTGTCTTCGATCCCGCCAAGGGCATGACACCCGGCAAAGGCGGCGGCCGGCCCAGCTACACCCAGGTTTTCGGACAGTGGATATGCGACATGGCCGAGCAAGACGAACGGCTGGTCGGCATTACCCCGGCCATGTGCGAAGGTTCGGGCCTGACCGAGTTCCAGAAACGCTTTCCCAAACGCTATATCGACGTCGGCATTGCCGAACAGCATTCGGTGACACTGGCTGCCGGCCTGGCCTGCGAGGGCATGAAACCGGTGGTGGCCATATATTCCACCTTCCTGCAACGCGCTTACGACCAGCTGATTCACGATGTGGCGCTGCAGAACCTGCCCGTGCTGTTCGCGCTGGACCGTGCCGGACTCGTGGGCGCGGACGGACCGACCCATGCCGGCAGCTTCGATTTCAGCTACATGCGTTGTGTACCCAATATGCTGGTGATGGCGCCGGCCGACGAAAACGAGTGCCGGCAAATGTTGACTACCGGCTTTTTGCACAACGGGCCCGCCTCGGTGCGTTATCCGCGCGGTAGCGGGCCAGGTACAGCCATCGAGCCGACGCTCGATACCCTGCCCGCCGGCAAGGCCGAGATAAGGCGGCGCGGCCAGGATCTGGCGATTCTGGCATTCGGCGCCATGGTGGCGCCGGCCCTGAGGGTCGGAGAACAGCTTAACGCGACCGTGGTCAACATGCGTTTCGTCAAACCCCTGGACGAGCCGTTGCTGCTGGAACTTGCCGCCGATCACGGCAAGTTCGTCACCCTGGAAGAAAACGCGATAATGGGCGGCGCCGGCAGCGCCGTTAACGAGTGCCTGGCCGCCCGGCAGGTCGTCATCCCCACCCTCAATATCGGTTTACCGGACCGGTTTATCGAACACGGTTCCCGTGAAGAAACGCTTGCCGATGCCGGACTGGATGCTGACGGAATTCGCAAAAGCATCGACGCCTGGCTTGCGCAAGATTGTCAGAAAGCCAAAACTCGGATAATATCCTAGCGTTTTACTCAGGATTGTTTGGAATCCCGCCATGCCGGTTCCGCCGGTGTTAACTCTTGCGAACGAACAACTTATACCTTCTGAACAGGTCGAACTCCACGGGCTTGAGATCCTCGTAATCGACATGAGAATGAACAGGACTTAACTAAATGACCGAAACCAACCTAGCAGACTGCGCCACGGAAGCGATCCCGGACGTTCAGGGCAGTGCAGATTCCCGGCAACTGGCCATCAACCGTGTGGGCATCAAGGATATCCGCCATCCGGTAGTAGTAAAAGACCGCAGCAACGGCATCCAGCATACGATCGCCCGCTTCAACATGTACGTGCACCTGCCCCACCATTTCAAGGGCACGCACATGTCCCGGTTTGTCTATATTCTGAACAATCACGAACGGGAAATCTCGGTGGACTCCTTCGAAGACATGTTGCGCGAGATGCTTGAGATGCTGGAAGCGGAAGCGGGCGTTATCGAAATGAGCTTCCCATACTTCATCAACAAATCCGCACCGGTCAGCGGCGTGCAGAGCCTGATGGACTACGAGGTCACGCTCATCGGTGAGATCAAAGAAGGTCAGATACAGACCCAGATTAAAGTGATTGTGCCGGTCACCACGCTGTGTCCGTGTTCGAAAAAAATCTCCGATTACGGCGCGCACAACCAGCGCTCGCACGTGACTATCACGGCCCAGGTCAGGGAATTTGTCTGGATTGAGGAATTAGTCGAGATTGTCGAGCAAACCGCGTCCTGCGAACTGTACGGGCTGCTCAAGCGCCCGGATGAAAAATACGTCACTGAAAAAGCCTACGATAACCCGAAGTTTGTCGAAGACATGGTGCGCGACGTGGCCGTCAAGTTGAACAAGGATCCGCGCATTACGCGGTACGTGATTGAATCGGAAAATTTCGAGTCGATTCACAACCACTCGGCGTATGCCCTTATCGAAAATGATAAAACCTGAGGGCGGCCGGGACTCAGAGGGCAATATTCATACAATGGGGAGCACCCGTTAAAATCGCCACAACAGGTTACCGCCCATGAGAGTCACATTTTGCTCGTCGAATAATATTCGCCGGTACTGCAAAGCCAGCTCAAATCGCGCTCCCATGGAATACGCCAGTCCGACACCGAGCAGCGGATCGGAACCATCCGTTGCCGGAACGACGTCCAACGGCTCATCGTAGTCCTTGCTTTCCCAAATATACGCGCCAATCTCAGCAGAGGCGCGCCATTTATCGGCAAACCGGTAATCGAACCGGTTCGAGAGCGTCCAACCTTTGCTGTTGATGGGCAGGTGTTTTGACAACGGATCCGATGTGTCATCGGCGGCGCCACCGGGCGCGAGCCTGACATCCACCTCGCCCAGATCCAGATAGCCGAACTCCAGGGCCATGACAGGGTGGTAACGATAACCCCATGCCAGTTGATAGGCGGAGCGGCTTATATCGTAGTCTTCCACGGTAACGGCGGCGCCATCGGCCGCCATGGCCGAAGTAAAATCGTTGCGTTTTTGATCGCCCTCGGCCTGATACAGACCGACAGAAAAATAATGCTTTTTAACCTCCGCTTCCTGCGTCGCTTGCGTCTCCTCCGCCGCCGATGGTTGTTCTTCCGGCGGCAACAGCATCGGAGGTTTTACCAACTCATTGATATCCGCGCTGTCAGGCTGACCGGCGGGCGGCTGCGGCGGAATGGCGAATGCGTCGGACACTGGCGGCGCGTCGACGCCGGGAGGGTAAACAACCGGTTTGCCCGTTTTTGCATCCTGATATTCCATAGAAATGCTGTTGCGGATGTCTTCGGTGCCGGCGCAAGCGCTTAACGCGGCTACCACCGTTAACACGCCTGTTGCTTTCAATCCCACTTTAAGCAAATTCTTCATATATTCCCCTTGGGGGTTAACTGCCGTTATATCAGGCCCGCCTGCTTGAGAGCGTCACGAACCGCCGGGTGGTAACGCTCGGACAGCCACGTCAACGGCAAACGGATGCCGGACTGGATCAGGC